>NVWB01000354.1 GCA_002733575.1 Blastopirellula sp.
ATGACTAGTCTGACATACTTGGCCCTCCAGCAAACGCAGATCACAGACGCCGGACTGGAACATCTGAAAGGCTTGACAAGTCTGTATCACCTGACCCTCAGCGGTCCGCAGATCACAGATGCTGGACTGGAACATCTGAAAGGCCTAACCAGTCTGAATCAACTGTACCTCACCGGCACGAAAACCACGGATGCCGGAGTGTTGGAACTCAAGGCAGCTCTTCCCAAATGCAAGGTAACCAAATAATAAATCCCACTTCGCTACCGCAGAAGGTTATAATCCCAGCAAACTTTGCCAAGGAGAAAAAAGCTGGAGCTTGGTTCCTAGTTACCGAGGGCATGCGTGGAATTGTGGTTAGAGATGAAAACAGCAAGCAGCATGTCTATATGCTAACCACCGAAGCAACTCATTACTATCAAACGATGACACGACATAATCGAGAGCCCGTGTTCTTGGGTGAACAGATTTAATGCCGCCATCTATCTAGGCATGGATGATGCGAAATTTCAACACAAGTATTCAGTTGAGCGTGTCGCTTGGTTCTAGTTAACATTTGTGTTGCATCAGAATTAACATTACAATATTTATTTCTGTGTTAATAGCGATCATTCTTACTCTATTTTTTTCAAACGATATAAATGTCATTCCCACATAAAGTTAAAGAAGAAGTACTAGTTAAGTCACGTAGGTGTTGCTGCGTTTGTAGAAAGTTCTATGGATTATACATTGAAGTACACCACATCACTCCGAAATCCGAAGGTGGAGAAAACGATCTCGATAATGCAATCCCCCTTTGCCAAGATTGCCATGGGCAAGCTGGTCACTATAATCCCAATCACTCAATAGGCAACAAGTACCGACCAACGGAACTAAAAAAACATAGAGATTCGTGGTATGAGTGGTGTTCAGACAATCCTAATGATCCTCTACCGAATCATCCTGTTTTAATATCACCTAGTGCTGTTTCTTTATCTTACGAGCCTCCTGTCCAAGGTCCTATATCAGTTCCATTTCAATTGGACGTTAAGAACAATACTGAACAGAACTTTTATTCAGTTTGGGTGATTTTAGATTTATCAGCAGTGGAACTTAATAACTTAGTTCTTAGTTTTGTAGATTCGCATGAGATAGGAAATCTGGGGCCACAATACATTCAAAATACCACTGGTCGAGTGTGTCTAAGAATGGTGAGTAAAGGCTCTGGACTCCCGAACTTCGACTTATCCAAGACTGCTGTCTTTCTAAGAAGTATAGGTGATCCTTCTGTAGGATACCTAGGTATCTCCAACCTCGCTGCCAAAGAAAAGCGTACTTTTAATATCGAAGTTCGTAATATAACTGAATCTCAATCAGAGCAATTTCTGCTAAGAAATGGCTCGTTTGACGAAAAGCCGTGTACATGGTTAATGGAACAGGATAAGAAATTCGTTCTTGATTTCCATTTGCCAGAAGGAATATCGTATGAACAAGGATTAGAAGAATTAAGTTTAATAGACATTAAGTACAAAAAGCGTGACTAATGATACTTTTGAACGTTACATACCTCCAATTCGCATTTGTTCGAGCTTCACTTCTGTCATTGGATTCAATTGATAATCTTGCAGGTTATAGATAATCGGTCTCTCCTCATTCTCGCCTTGGGAAGATAGCAGTTGGTAGCCAGTTCCTATTCAACCTCCACGACAAAGCATGGTAGTGAACCAGAGAACAGATTTAATAATGATTCTAACGACCACAACCCAATCAATCCATTTCGACCTGATCGAACACAGCATAGCCGATCTGCCAGAAGTCACGTATCACCGATATCTATGCGAAGCCACCGAGGAGCTTTGTCTGTTCCTTGAAGAATGCTCTAGAATTGTAGCAGTCGTTTCTATTGGTCCGTGACTGTTGAATTGAACGTCAACTCTTGCCGTTCTCACATTCTACCACGTCACCACATTGCAACAAATGCAGCTTGGAGGAATGTGACGTCAAAGCCACGTCCGCTCGAACGTCTTGTTAGATGCTTAGTCTGTGTCTGTAAGGAATATAATACAGCACTCTTGAACGTCCGCCCAGACTATCTGTATGCACCAATCCCAAGCCACCTCATAGAAAAAATTCGAGAACAGGTGGTTGTTGTATTGACTGCATACGGCACAAGTTGGGTCATCACCTTGCCAGAGAGAGTAGGACTTATAGGGCCCTTTTGCGGACAGAAGAGCGTCGATGCGGTCCTTCTCCTGTCGGCTTGGCTCTTGATGGCTTGTTGAATAGGCACCTAGCTTGTTGAGCCGACCCCTGGCAAGTATATCAAGCACCTCTTCATTGTTGGCAACCCAACGGGCATGCCTGTGAATGGGATCAAACGTATATTGCTCGCCCTCTGACTGCGGATCTTGGTCTGCTAGGAAACTGTGATGCTGGGGAGCGTTGCGAAGGCCTTCAATAATCCGACTTGGAAGGTTTGGATCATTGGGGTCAACATAGGAGAATGTGAAGCAGATGCTGCCTGCCATGAAGTTTGAATGAGACCGTATCTCTTGCAGTAACTCATGGAGCCCTGGAAGGTTATCAATTCGCTCAAGGTGGATGGAATCAGGCATGGTGGCAGAGAGGTATCTAGTAGGTATAAACCCGCAAAAAAACAAATGCCGCACCATTGCGGATCAGTGAAGCTTAAATGTATCACAGCATTCGGGTAGATACAATAAAGAACGAATAGGACTGTGAGTAATAAGCTAACTTCCTCGATCACTGTACGTGTGACTCGATCTTTAGGGCAGATATATGTTAAGCATTGCTTGTGCGATCAGTTGGAAATGGCCTTTCTGCAAACGATCCACAAGCTGACGTGCCATCGTCATTGTCAAGTTCAGGAACAAACTGCGGTTGGGTCTTCACAACCTTGAGAAGTTCTGGAATCGGATTCAAATCGGTGATAGACAGCAGTTTCCTGAGTTGACTACGGACCTCCGAGAGTGGTTCATTATCGTCAAGAGTGGCTTCATTGCGATCAATGACCTGGGTAACCAGTGATTCATTTTTATGGACTGCGGTCAATACGTCACACCAATAACCTGGGAAGGCGACAACGATTGCTAGTGTGTGATTCATGTCCGTGGCGAAACGCGATGCTTCCCCGTATTGCGAGAGATACACGATAGGAGTTCCGTCGTCCGCTAATTCTCGCATCCAACGATAAAAGCAACCGCCCATCCCATCGCCAGCAATGTAGGACAATTTGTTGGATGAAGGTAGCATGCCGAGTCCACTAGATTCGACTCCAACAACGAAGTCGCAGTAGTCTTCGAGCAGTTCGGACGCTTCATCGGGTATGTCGGAGAGATTCATTTTTCCTAGATGCATAAATGTCAAAACTCAGTGGCGAGGCGAAGCTGCACCCTCACTTGTCAAACATCCGTTCAATATACTTCGTTTGGCCACATTGAGTTTTTAGAGTTACAATTTGAATCTATTTTAATGAAATCATTAATTGATAGAGATTCAACTTTATTGATTTTAGATTCTTGAAATAAATACAGAGAATCAAAAAACTTTCTAATGTTTGAATTAATAAATATTTTTTTATGAAAGTCGTCGTGATTAAAGTAAACAATGTTATCATTGTCTTTTTGAACAGCAATAATGTCACCAGAACCGTTTGACCCAATTGGATAATAATTTGTACTGTCGTCTATTCCATTCAATAAAGATTCAATTTTAGAATCATCACTTATTGAAAATGATAAGAATGGTGCAGAATTTTCGGGAAATCCCTCTGTACTCAAAAACTGGGCAGTTTCCTTTAACACACCATTATTAACCAGTGTATTATAATCGAAATAGATTAATTGAGAGACATCTTCTCGTATGTCTTCAGGGACCTTAGAGAATAATCTTTTCCATTTCTCTTTGTTTGACTCAGACATTATTCAGGGTGTTTAACAGGTATCGATCCGCAAAAAAACAATACAACCAATTATCGCACGATTACGGTCTAGTACAGTTCCATGAAGCTTAAATGTATCACAGGGTTTGGGGAGATACAATAAAGAGGGAATAGGGTGGTGAGCAATATGCTAACGTTTAAGATAACCTGGCTACTGGGTGTCATTTGGTTGATCTTCTGACAATGCATTTTTATACTTCTTGTACTTCCCAAGAGAATTGTCTAGCAATCTTCTTTGCAAGTTCTTGATACCACTCATTTTCTTGTATGTCTGAACATATAATTTCGATAAGATTAATTTTCTCTTTTATCTTGTTTTGGTCTAACGAAAAGTTCCCGTCTTTATCTGCTTCCAAAAGGTTAATGTATGTCCACGGATAACCTTCAACACTTTTATAAACATGGTGGTCTACTTGTATAAATTTATCTGATTCGTCAAGGAATATTATCACTTTGATTGATTCAATAAATTCTGAATAGTGCTTATCTGATCTGATGTTTAAGTATCGATACATTTTTTAGCACAGTGTTCGAGTAGACCGAGTGATGATTACGCTTTAATGAGAGAAGCGAACGCTCGATTGGTTTTCGCTTCGGTCCAACGATTTGAAATCTGGCGTCTATGGTTCACGCTGATATGGTTTATGTGCAATAGACTATTGAATTGCAGACTGGGCAAACCACGTGTTTTGCTACGGACCGTACAGCATTGCCACATGTCGGGCAATTGCCGCTCTGGCAAATCGGTGCATTGTCTACCCATTCTTCGTATTCATTCGGATCAGGTAAAGCGATGAAGTCGACATCCCATGGTTCGTCGGTAACTTTTTCTGCATCAGCAAGTACGAAATGCCCACTCCATTCGGGCAGGTCAGAAGTAGATCGATTTGCAACGGCTCGATAGAAGAAATCAACAAACTGTTTGTCAGTTAGTGATTCGATCCACGATATTATCTTGGATTCGTTCATAGTAATATTTGGCGTAATCTGGTAGCCCCCCCTTTAAGTTCGATAACAATTATCAAACCGCAAAAATACAACAACCAAACACCGCACCATTACGGTCTAGTACGGATCAGTGAAGCTTTAAATGTATCACAGGGTTTGGGGAGATACAACAAAGAGGGGATAGGTTCTTGCTGTACCGCATTCTGTTCCATACTAAGTTGCAGAGCTTAGACAACATCAACAGGCCGCTGGCAACTGGAATACATCGGCAACTGGGGCCATCCAATTGGTCAGAAGATGCTGAAGTTTTATTGATGCGGTGATTCCAATTCCCGCTGCAATCCAAACACAATCGCACTGAGTTCGGCTACTTCTTTTTCTAGTTGTTCTAGTCGGTCTAATATGTTTTGATTACTCATTGTGCATTTCCCCAATAACACTAGCCTTCTGCGGTCTCGATTGCTCGATGGTGATTTTCATCTCTTAAGCTAGTGTGAATCTACGTAGTCTTTGTATTCTGTTTTATTAACGATAAACGCCAAAGCCGCATCGATATGGGTTTTGGTTCTGCGAATCATTATGGATTGCACAAATGAATCCTTATTGGGATTGTCCAAGTCGTCGATAATCCGAGTTGAATTGTTGTTTGGGGCTAGTGGCACCTGCTCGTGGAACAACAACTTACCCTCAAAGGTTCCAACTCGAAACGTCATCCCAAATCGTTCAAGGAACGCTTTAAAGATGTCAACTGGATTCATTTCTGTTGCTGGTTGTTCCAAAAGATCGTGAAATACACGACAAGCAAATGTAACCAGTTCTTTAGGCTCTTGCTGCAAAATAACAATATCGCTACATGTTCCCTTGTGCTTGACATAGAATTTTAGAAGCACATCATCATGACGAACTTCTTGTTTTCCGTCAGGTGAAGACATGACATCACGAACACTGCTTGCAGGAAAATCCATAGCTTTGGTAATAAATTCTGGCACATTAATACGCTTTTTCATTTTACACTCTGCTGTAGGTTGTTAACTGTGTGAAATAACAAATTTCAACCCGCAAAACACAATAACCAAATGCCGCACTATTACGATCTAGTACGGATCAGTGAAGATTAATGTATCACAGGGCTTGGGTAGATACAGAATGAACTTCACCAAACCTTCCACCAAGGTTTCTTTTGTTCATCTCCCCAACCCCCAGGAGGTGGCTCTAGCTTAGTTTTAAGAAAAGTAAGGTATTTTGAATCCTGATCTTCAAATATCTGAGCTCCATCTGCCATATAAGCACGTGCCAGTTCATCCGCAGCCTGATCATGATTGCCAAGTTCAAACTGACATTGTCCAAGTCGAAGGTGAAGAAAAGGGTTTCCTATGGCATCTGGGCAATGCATCGCGTTGGTAAGATTATCGCGTCCTGCTTTAAAATCATTATTTAAGAAATTGGCGTCTCCAATCGCAGCAAGTAACCAAGTGGCAGCTTCCCAGTTTGTTTGCGGTTCGGGTAGTAAATCCCATGCTTTCCAATATTTCGCAAGTGCATCGGAATACTGAAATCTTTCGGCAAGTTCATCACCTATTGCACTCAGTTGTTCGATCTTCTTATGGGTATCATCGGGTAGTTCAGCCATTAGAGAGGACGCTCATACCAAAGGGGTCTAATTATGTGAAACTATGGTCCGCAGATAGTGGACCTTACTCAACTGCCGCTTGTTTTTGAATCACCATGGTATCAATCACGGCAGCTCCACAGTCGTCTCCGTATACGTTGACTGTGGTTCTTAGACGATCTAGGAACCAGTCGATGGCCAAGATAATTCCGATTCCTTCCATCGGTAGCCCCACTGCTTGAAGAACAATGACCATCGTCACCAGTCAAGCTTCTGGAATACCGGCCGCACCCACCGCCGCTAACGATGCGGTTAAAAAGATAATGATCAAGCTCCCGTATGATTTCGCACTTGCGGTGATTAGGCCCTGTGTCCGGGAGATGGTCACTGTCTGGCGGTAACGAACGGTACTCTATGATCAATGGTTTCATGACGTCCAACAGGTATCAATTCGCAAAAACACAACAACCAAATCCCGCACCATTACGGTCTAGTACGGATCAGTGAATATTAATGTATCATACTCTTAATGTGTTTGCCAGAAAGATCATAGCTGTCTTAGTATTCAATTACTCACACTCTCCCAAAACGGCACACCGAAGCATGATCGAGAGCCGGGATTTCTGGGCGAGCAGATTGTAAGTCAATTAAGAATACAAATGTCTCAATGAAACAAAAGCATGAACCGAATAAAACGACAATACTTCAAGTTTGAAACGCATATCGAAGCCCACAAGGCTAACGACTTTGCAACCAAAGAAATCCGCTCCCGCAAATTGAACATCGATACAAATATCAAGCTTAATGTCTTAGAGCTTGAAGGCGATGACCTTGAGCACATGGAGATGCTAAGTAAATATCTACAGCGATTGAAATTGAGACTACTGGAAGTAATGTAAGACAATAATCGAAGCCATCTCAGAAGCTTCAGACACTGTCCAAAATCCTCGACAAATGTGACATGAGAACTTCCCCGAACGACTACTAAGACATCATTCTTAAAGAATAGCTTGAAGACACTGGAGAAGCATACAAAGAGTACCAGATACTACATCAAAACCTCTCATATCACCCAAGAAGCACCTCCCAATCCAGCCCCATTTCCCCCTGCAAGTAAAATCTACCATTTTATCCTATTATTCCTATATTAACCAATACCACCCTCGCTTGTGCTATGTTATCATGCCTCTCTAGATTTCCTCGAATACCAGTGATGTTCTGGTGTTCTTATTGATTTACTTACAGCATGAGAGACAACTATGAAGCGGACTATTTTATTAGCGGTAGCGTGTTTGGCAGTGATGTTTACGGTGGGGCAGGTGCAGGCGGCGATCGTAGCTGCGGACTGGCAATCGTCTGGTGACAACAAACTTACAGTGGATACGGCAACAGGTCTTGCTTGGCTAGACCTAACCGAGACGTTCAGTCTTTCGTACAACGCTGTGTCACCGTTGTTGGCGAGTGGGCAATCGTTAGATGGATTTCGTTTCGCCACCGCACAAGAAGTGCATACATTGATGTCAAACGCTGGCCTCTACGTTGCCCAGAGCACTGATACCTTTACACCAACTCCAGGGCAAGTTGCAGCGGTTGATTTCCTTGCCCCGCTATTAGGGGAAACGCTTAGCTTAACTTACGGGTCAGATTATTACGGTTCACGGGGAGTGGTAGAAAATCCGCTATTATCTGGAAACGGACTAATGGTTGGATTCTACTACAAAAATTCCGGAGCTACTTATGTTAATGATTACTTTAATCACAGCCTGTCTTCCACTGGTGGAGGGAAGGGAGTTTGGCTTGTTCAAGACACCGAAGCCACCCCAGAGCCAACCTCCCTTGCCATCTTCGGCATTGGTGCCTTGTGCATGGGTGCAGGAGCAGCACGAAGAAGACGCAAAGAGAAACAAGCAGCAGAAGCTTAACAAACTTTGGCAAACCGGAATGAAGACGGGTGGCATTTGCTGCCCGTTTTTTTGTTTCTTGGGTGAGATAGAGAATCAAATTACCTGATAGTACATCAAGACCTCCCAAGACAATTGAATAGTACTTCCAAACTGAGCAAACCACTACCAGCTTGTGTTCGTAGAGCAGAAATTTTTTAAGGCCCTCAAGGCACCAGTTAGGCTGATTCCTTGAGATATCGTTTAATGGTCCTGGTAGAAACGCCAAGCGATTTACCAGCCTCTTCTATGGTGTTACCCTTGGCAATCAATGCAGCAGCCCTTGAGGGTTTCCCCTTTCGACGCCCCGCCTTTGTACCCAGGTACTTGCCCTCTGCCTTAGCTCTTGTAATTCCGATTGCCTGACGCTCCCTACGTGCCTCTTGCTCAATCTGGCCAAATGCAAGAAGCATGTTAGCCATCATAAGTCCCATGGCACCAGAGAAATCCAGTAGTTGGGTTGTCGAGACGAAACGTATCTCTTTCTCGCTCAACCAATTGTGAAGCAAGTTCATTCCTTGAACGATCACACGTGAAAGCCGATCCAGCTTCCATACCA
>NVWB01000355.1 GCA_002733575.1 Blastopirellula sp.
AGCGAATCACCGTCAACTTCAAAGGCCGTAACGAAGGCGGAGACATTGTGCCTTCGGCAGAAACGATGTTAGAAGATGTGCGGACCCGTGCAGATCGCCAGCACCCATTTTGGGCAAAAGTGGTCATTGACCGCGGCCGATAAAAACAAAGGACGCAAACCGCCGAGATTGCGATTGCGTCCTTTGTAGGAAAGTTAGTCACGTAGTTAAAGTGGCTTATTTCTTTACACGAAACTTTTGCTGCCACTCTTTAGGCATTTCGTTGACATCGGTATCATCTTGATAATGATCTTTCAACTTGGCTAAGTCGACTTTCATTTGTTTGATGACCGATGCATATTCCGGGTTGTTGTACTCGTTGGTCAATTCATCAGGGTCATTGACCAAGTCGTAGAATTCCCATTCGCCAAACTGATAAAATCGAATCAGTTTGAAGTCTTCAGATCGAATCCCATAATGTCGGGCCACCATGTGAACGCTAGGGAACTCATAATAATGATAGTACAACGCATCTCGCCAAACTTTGGGCGATTGACCTTTGAGTAGCGGAACGAGCGAGCTGCCTTGCATATCGGCCGGAATCGGGGCACCGGCGATATTCAAGAAGGTTTCAGCGTAGTCCAAGTTTTGAACCAGTTTTTCATTCACCGAACCAGGCTTGGTAACGCCAGGCCATTTGATGATCAGTGGCATTTTCATTGACTCGTCGTACATCCAGCGTTTGTCGTACCAACCATGATCGCCAATGAAGAAACCTTGGTCGGAAGAGTACATCACAATCGTGTTGTCTTCCAAGCCGGCGTCTTTCAAGTATTTCATGATCGTGCCAACGCTATCGTCAACGCCTTTGACGCAACGCAAGTAATCTTTGGCGTAACGCTGATATTTCCAACGCACTAAATCTTTGCCTGTTGGGGGCGATTTAAGAAAGGCATCATTCTTTGGTCCGTAAGCAGCGTTCCAAGCGGCCAGTTGCTTAGGTGTCATCTGCTGCAAGTTCATGTAGCCTGAACGATCTGAGCCCGCTTTCTTGGGATCAAAATCTTTCGGGGCCGTCATTTTGGTGTCCATGATCAAGTGCATGTGACGATCAATCTCAAGCTCTTGCCATCGAGCAGGGCTGGCGTTGTCTTTGTAGTCGTCAAACAACGTGGCCGGTTCAGGAAGATCAATGTCGTCGTACAAGGTCAAGTGTCGTTCGGCCGGCATCCATGTTCGATGCGGGGCCTTGTGCTGACACATTAGCATGAAAGGAACGTCTTTGTTACGTTTTTCTTTCAGCCAATCCAATGCCAAGTCGGTCACAATGTCGGTGCAATGACCTTCGATTTTAACACGACCTTGTGGCGTCTTGAAAAACGGATTGTAGTACGCACCTTGGCCTGGCAACACGTGCCAGTAATCAAAACCTTGAGGGTCCGACTTCAAGTGCCACTTGCCGATCATGGCCGTTTCGTAGCCCGCTTTTTGTAACAGCTTAGGAAAGGTTTGTTGATCGCCATTGAAGTTGTTGCCGTTGTGCATGAAGCCGTTCAAGTGGCTATGTTTACCGGTTTGAATCACAGCCCGGCTGGGTCCACAGATACTGTTGGTGCAAAAACTGTTTTTGAACAACATCCCTTGCTTGGCCAACTTGTCAATGTTCGGCGTAGGATTTACACTCTTGAGCCAACCATCGTACGCACCAATCGCGTGCGGAGCATGATCGTCAGAAAACATAAACACAATGTTGGGGCGTTTGTCTTCTGATCGCTTATCCGCCGAGAGGGCAGGGGAGGCAATCGAAGAAATCGCAGCCAACAAAATCGCGAAAGAGATCGCGGATCTGTAAAAACAACGCATAAGTCAGGGCCTTCGTAAGTTAGAAAAATAACAGTCCTCGGTCCATAAAACCGAAACGGCGAACGATCTATTCTAACTGCCCCACAACAGAAATGCACGACTGTGAAGAAACCATTACGGCGAATTGAACGAGAAAAATGCGTTTGTTACGGGGTTACGGTCTGAATTCAAATGAATTTGCCCATTCACAATCTCAACCCGAAGCGTAAGCGAGGAGGAAGTGCAATTGCGGAGACCCTTACTCGATGACGTTTACAGAAGCTGCACTGTTGCGGAGATGTTGTTTGAATTTTTCTGGAATTGAATTCCGTTTTCATCAACGATAGAATGAGCCTACCAAATTTATAGAGATTACATGAAGCAAAAACAACATAAACACTGAAAGATTCTTACATGAGTAAACGAGCGAAAAACCATCTTAAAAAGTTGCGAGACAAAGGGACCGATCATCCGCTACAAGCGATGTTCGTTGCTTATATTGAAGAACCAGAGAATCTTGATTTTCAAATCTCTTTAATTGGTATGATGCACCAAAGTGGATGGCTAAGAAACCAAATTGAACCTTACTTGGATGACTGGAAGGTCAAACCCGCTCAGTGGGTCAAGAAATGCTTTGAACGTCTTTTGGGAACTTTCAGAGGCGATCCTTTAGCAACTTCGGCATTGCTCTATAGCTCTCCAAAATCATTCTTCACACAAGTGAAAAAACATTTCCCTCATCTCGTCTATGCATACTACCATCAAAACGACGGGAAAAATTATAGAGCGATTTTTGCTGTTGGTTGGAATGGTCCCGGTTCCGATCAAAATTTTGCCAACCAGTGCATTGAATTCAACTGGGTGGGTGGCGAACATGAATTTAGAGAGATTCATTATACAAAGGTGATCTCAGGGAAGGACTTAACAGACTATCTTCACGATACCTGTGACTGTGCCTATCATACGACAGCCCATCTTCCACACGCTTATTGGAGAAGCGAGAACTCTATAGTTGAACTGAAGTCACTCGCTGAAGTAAAGAAAAGTGTTGCCAAACTGCCCAAGCAACTAAAACCATGACGCCAGAAATCAAATCATGGGATTGTGTTGATCACAATTAGAGCGGACAGCGGCTTCCAATTGCCTCGCGCAGAGCCGCGGAGACGCAGAGAGGAAAACAGGGCAGGGGGCCCGGTTCAAACATTAACTTGAACCTTGCATCCGCCAGGCCAGGGTGCCATGCTTTTTGCCGTTAGGCATAAGCATGTTTTTGAATTGCCCCTATGCTAAAATAAAACAATGCACTTTGGCCATCGCAATCGCCGAGGCTGCCACTTCAGAAATGAGAAAGAGAAAAGAACTCTCAGATTGCTAACACATTCTCAGAGTGAAAACAAAAGATGATTTTAGGTTGTTTTTTGGTTCAATATTTTGCTGGTGGTTGAATGATTTATCGTGATGAATGCCTCTTTCAGCACAACGCGAATACGAGTTTCGCCGGACTGGTTTGGGTGGTCAGTTTCAATTGAACTTACCACAACATCACTTCACAGCATGCTTACACCTAACGGCGAAAGCATGGCACCAAGGCTACTCGTAGTGAAAATACTATCTTATACAGCGTGAACCGGGTATAATCTAGAGCGAACATGTACTTAGTAATTTGAGAATATGGAGCAATGGCTTTTATGGCTGAAGATCAAGCGACTCATTCAACACAGAACCCGTTTGCTTCGCCAGCAATAACAGGAGCAGGCCATGTAGAAGATGGTATGAAGACGAAGCGTTCTGGCTGGATCTTGGCCGTAGTGATTGTGAATTTTATTTATTCAATGATTCCGCTGTTATATTTTTTTACTTTCTATGTATTTTTCGTCATGATGTACCAGGGATGGCCAGATAATCAATCTGTCTGGATGATGCTTGTTTTTCCGATCGGTATTTTTTTATTTCCCGGAATGTGTTTCTTATTTGCGGGTATTGGACTGATCTATCGCAAACAATGGGGAAGAATTCTGGCGTTTGTGATTGGCGGATTCATGACTCTGTTCGGCCTCTACTTTATCTTCATCGCTTGCATGCTCCCGTCTTTAGAGGGCGATGACCCAGATCTTTTGGCAAGTGTGATTGGAGTACTCGTAATGGGATTGGTTTTCCTTGCTTATCCCTTTGTGACCTACGGAGTTTTATTACGAAAAAAATACGCAGCCGAGTTTGTGAAACCTGTCCAATCAGTACCCACCCAATCTGAAGAAACGCACGATCTACGTTGAAGATGCACATTGGGACAAGTTCAAGCGAGAATGCAAAAACAACAAATGCCAAATCAACGCCACTTGTTGTGCTAGATGAAATCGTGCATCAGAAAATCAAGATCTTGCCACCAAGACGACTGGGTGTGGTTTGTAAATTTGATCCTCATTTTTTGTCATAATCCATTGATCTTGATTGACATATCTAACCAGGAAGGATCAGTGCGGTTAATAGCGTGGTAAAACATCATGCCAACTTGCCAAATAATGTAGAACGCACCGCCTGCTGATAATAATTTAAATTGCCAATCAAACATATCGAAATATTTTGCTTCCTTATTGAAGTAGTCTACTTTTAGCTGACACAACTTAATAAAATATGAATTAAGATCATTCATTCCGCTTTTTTCCATATAGTCATTGATGTCAAATGGCTCATCCTTTTTAGATGAAAGGTACCTCTTCTCTTTTCGTTTCTTCTTATCAATTACATCCTGGTAGCCTTCTATTTCTTTAGTAAACTCATATTCTTTAATTTGAATATTTCTAATAGTGCTCAAAGTCTTGCAGCCCCAAAAAAAACTAGCTCCCCAAAAAACTACAGTTACCATAAGGCAAAGTATATCTAATACCGTAGCATTGCTCTGAGTGGATTTAACAGTGTAAGCAATTGCAGAAGCAGCTACAGCTAATAGAAAATATACGTACTTACTGTCTATCTCGTGGATTTTACTGAGCACTACATTTAATTCTTCTGATGAAGATTTCATTGACTTAAAGGTAGTAGTCATATCTGATGTAGGGCGTTCTGGCATAATCTTAGCTTCCTGACAATTTGTACTGATCTCGAATTAAAGAGCAATTGGCTCCTAAGCAGATCATAGCTAAAAAGACAAACTACCATCTTATAGTAAATAAATTGAGATTGCCACTAGAAACGGGGTCAGGAGTATGAATAATAGAGGGGCAGGGGAGATGCACTTCTTTATTAACATGAGAGATGAAAATGAACGACGACACAATTGAAGATACAATAGAGGAACCCGCAGGGAAATCACGCGAAATGTGTGGTCTAATCATGCCCATTTCTGAAATAGATGGTTGTTCAAAGAAACATTGGCTTGATGTAAAAACAATTCTCACCGAAGCAATTGAAGACGCTGATCTCGATTCAAGACTAGTAAGCGATTCAGAATACAGTGGCATTATTCATAAAGAAATAGTTCAGAACATATATACTGATAAGCTAGTAGTATGTGATGTGAGTGCAAGCAATCCGAATGTAATGTTCGAGTTAGGAATGCGACTGGCGTTTGATAAACCAACAATCGTAATCAAGGACGATGTTACGAAATTTAATTTTGATACGAGCCCCATTAAGCATCTTCAATACCGACGAGATCTCAGGTACATGGATATGGTGCAATTTAAAAGTGATCTGTCTGACCTCATCAAAGGAACAATTGAAGAGAGTAGTAAATCAGGCTATTCAACTTATCTAAAAACGATGGGTGATTTTATTGAGCCTGTCAAAATTGAAACCAAAGAACTATCCCATGATGATTACATTATCCAAGAACTTAAGATACTAAGTGATAAAGTTGATCGAATCAGTAAAGAATCTAATGAAAGCATAAGAGGAGAAAGTAATATAGGAGTACCCGACGGTATGCTAAAAAGAATGATTCATAAAAAATTGTTTGCAATGGATCAAATAAATCCTGAGGACTACGACTCTCTGAAATTATACACATTTAGGAATCTAAGAGCTTCAGACAAAACCTTAAGTATTGGCTATGATCAACACGAAACGTGTTTCAATGTAGTATGGAACAATGTCATAAGACCAAAAGATTAGATTTTTTGAATCATTAGATCAATCGCTTCGCTGGGCGGCACTGACGATTTCCAAAACATTCCCGGTACAAACCAAGTTTTGTAGGGGGGGATGAAATCTTTATTTTCATCCACCTTCAAACCGTTTTCGATTGGAATGGATCATCACTTCACCAGCATTTTGAAATCGATCATTATGCGTGATGGTGGATCTTTCCAAGGTATAAGAATAAAGATTCATCGGCACTACGCACTGATTTTTATCAAACATATGTCAACAACGTATAACACGTATTGGCCCCATCATTTCCAAAACTCCCACCATTTCTTTTGATTTTCATTTTTGCTTGGTGTTAAATCATTCTCTTTTTTGGGAGTTCTTCTAGATCGTAATTCATTTATTTCAATTTTGATTAATTCAATTAATTCGGGGGACTCTTCATATTCAGGTACGTCCAATAGGCATTCTGATTTAACGATAGCAAGTTCTAAATCATCGTCGAATTGTTCAATTGGCCATACATACACACGGCCTAGCATAATAAAAAGGCTTATAGCAGCTCTCAGTTCATCTGGTTCTTCAGATAGATCAGAATTCATGCCATCTAGCCAGTGTTTTCTAAACTCTGTTTTATCCATGAAGTCGCCGAACCAGTCAGCTGCACTGTCATTATCCCAAGGTTTATAATCCCACATTCCCATGTTTAATGCTCTCTATAAAGGGGTTAAATTTACTGATAATCGGTGACAAGTTTGGCAGGGTGGACGAAATCTTTATTACCATCCACCTTCAATCCGTTTTCGATTGGAATGGATCATCACTTCACCACCATTTTGAAATCGATCATTATGTGTGATGGAGAATCTTTCCAATGTGGATGAATAAAGATTCATCTAGCCTGCGGCACTGCGATTTCTCAATCGATCAAATCTCTAACCGCCCATCATACGATAAAGAAATGGCAATTGCCACTAGATTCAGTGTTGTGGATGTGGATAATAGTTGGGTAAGCAAGTTTTTTGGTTTCTGTCTCTCTTTGTAATAAATGAAAGCACAAAATGAAGTTTTCGATTTTAAGCCTGATGCTAGTAATGTGCTGCGTAGGCCAGGGCAGGGCGGATGATGCGGAGTCTAGCTCGATCACTCAGGCAGAGAAAAAGGCAATTGCCGCGATCCGAAGCTTCAGGGCTACTTCAGAATTAACAGATGGGCATGTGACTTCGGTTAATTTTAAAAACGTCAAGACTCCTGATGTCTTGCTGGAACACCTCAAAGGACTGCCGGAGTTACAAGAATTGGACTTCCGAGATGTGGAAGTCACTGACGAAGGGCTAAAGCATCTTCAAGAGATGAAAAAACTGACTAGAGTTCTGTTTCGAAAATCCAAGATTTCTGATCAAGGAATGAAGTACTTTAAAGGGTTAAAATCTCTTGATTACTTAGAGTTGACCAACACAACGATTGGCAACAAAGGGGTAGCTCATCTGAAGGACTTAACCAGTCTAACTCATCTGAGTCTTCATGGCACGCAAGTCACAGACGCTGGTCTGGTTCATCTAAAAAAGCTGACCAACCTGAACACACTCCACCTCTCGAATACAAAAATAAGCGATGCAGGATTAGAACACATAAAAGGACTCACCAAGATGAGTTTACTAATGCTCATCGAAACTCAGATCACGGATGCCGGACTGGTCCACCTCAAGGGAATGCCTGAGATGAGAGTGCTCGGACTTCAGTTCAATCAAATCGGCGACGCAGGACTAAAGCACATCAAAGATTTAACCAATATAGAAAACCTTTACATCAGAAATACTCAAGTCACAGACGCTGGCTTGGTGCATCTACAAGGGATGAAGAAAATAAAGTACCTAGGGCTCATTAGTACAAAAATTGGCGATGCAGGACTTGTTCATCTCAAAGATATGAAAACCCTCACCGCACTCTGGATTTTTGACACTCAAATTAGCGATGCTGGGCTTGAGAATATCCAAGGGTTAACGAACTTAGATCAGCTCGGGCTCTCGCACAATAAAAACATAAGTGACAACGGCCTGAAGTATCTGGTTAGGATGACGAAGTTAAATCATCTGTTTATCGAGAAAACACAGATCACTTTCGACGGATTAAAAGAACTCAAGCCACTCACCAATTTGAAATATCTGGTTATCTCAGATTTCATAAGTAAAGACAAAAGCGTAAAACATTCCCACCCCGCATTGCCGAATTGCCGGATATTCATCTCTTCACCACCATTTTGAAATCGATCATGATGTGTGATGGAGAATCTTTCCAAGGTGGATGAATAAAGATTCATCTAGCCAACGGCACTCATTTGCTCCAAGGAAAAGCCATCAGCCTCAGACCCTCCGGCGTGTAGCCTCGACTCCGCGCCCACTCCGTCTCACAGAGCAATCCCATACTTCGTCGTTGCATCGCTCGAAAGAACTGGAAACCGGAGATGGCAAAGTTGATAACGAACAGTGGCAACAAGACCAACCCAAACTGCCACGACCAAAACAACAAACCGAACGCGACTTCAGATCGAGTGGCCATCCACCAAAACCACAAACCGAACGCGACTTCGGATCGAGTAGCCATCCACCATCCAATGTCTGTGCTGCACTGGCGGGCATTGTCCATAAGCTGTGCGTGCTCCGCAGGCGTGAGATGCTCGCAAATCTCGCGAACCTCCGGGGACTGGAACGGTGACCAAGTGGATTGTGTGGTATTCATCTAGAGTTTCCCTTTCTAAGCCCAAAACCTACCCAAGAACCCATCAAAACCACGTTTCACACTACCTATAGCATCCCAATCAAACACCCTGTGCAACGTCCGATAATGTTCGTTATGTTCGGTTATGGGGTCGTTTTTACCGGGTTTTAGGCGGTTTGCTGTTTTGGGGTGCATACTGCCCTGTTTGTGTTTAGGCGGGTGTGTTTACAGTTATTGCCCGTAGGTTGGGCCGCTGTTGGGAATGTATTGCTGGCCGCCGTTGGGCACGAATTGTGTGCCCGGTTGTGGGTTGTATTGCGGCGTGGCGGGCGG
>NVWB01000356.1 GCA_002733575.1 Blastopirellula sp.
TCTTGTGGTTCCTTGGGCCGCCAGTTTTGCTAAAGCGCGTGAAACGACTTTGACTCTACTCTGCTGGTCCTCCTCGGCTTCTGATCCCGAATCTCTTGAGCAGAGCGGGGAAGATCAGATTGACATCGAGCTGCAGGAAGCGGTCACCGAAGCCATTGAACAATTTACTGATGGAGATATTCCTTGGAAATATCTGGCTGAGGATCAAATTACGATCCAATTTTTCTCTGAATTTGACCCCATCGAAACGACGCTAGAGAGAATTCGTACTGATGGAACTGAACTTCTTGTGGTCAATGATAATGCACAAGGACTCGGCGAGAACTCAGATGTTGCCCGTCAACTGATGCGGCAATCTCCGTGTGCCGCAATCGTTCTAAAGGGAGGCTCAGGATGTTCAAGGAAGCCTGACCATGTTGTGGTTGCCACGACTGATAGTCCTCATGATCGCACTGCCGTTGCATTGGCTGGTCGGATGACGACTTTCTGCCAGTCGGAATTATATTTAACGATCTCAGAAGAAGATACGGGAGAAGAAGCAGCCGAAGTTGGCGAGCGAGAACTGCATCAACTTTTGCACGATGCACGAGTGCCTCAAAATGATCACATCCATACCACCGTGTTTTTAACGGAAGATCCCTTTCAAGAAATTGTTGATCAAGTCAACGAAACCGATTTGATCTTACTAGGGTCAAACCAAGCGGAACTGGCAGAACAACTTGAGTCAGTTACTTCCCATCCGGTCATTGGGTTAATCAAGCGAGCACCTCCTTTGGCCACGATCGGGCATTGGACGAGACGCTTAACTTGGATTCCCAGCTTACATCCGGCCGAATATGCCGATTTGATTCAAACTCTAAGACGCGGATCAAAATGGGCGCCTGATTTCATCATCATGCTGGGCCTGGCAGCCGCCATCGCCACATTAGGGCTAATGCAAGATTCTCCGGCCACCGTGATTGGGTCGATGTTATTGGCTCCGCTAATGACACCCATGATTGGAATGGGATTAGCAATTGCTCAGGCAAATTTTCGCTTAGCTCGTATTTGCTTTAAATCTATTTCTGGTGGATTCCTGCTTGTGCTGGGCGTGAGTTACCTGCTAGGGCTATCGATTTCTGGCGAAGAACTAACGGCTGAAGTATTGGCCCGAGGGAATCCCAACATCTTGGATCTAGGAATTGCGTTTGCTTCCGCAGCCGCTGCGGCTTACGCAATGGCTCGCCCTAGTTTGATGGGGGCCCTTGCCGGTGTGGCCATTGCCGTGGCCTTGGTGCCACCGCTTTGTTGCGTAGGAATCGCCTTAGCTTATCAAGAATACTTAATGGCAATGGGCAGTTCGATGTTGTTTGCAACCAACTTGGTTGCCATCATTTTAGCGGCTGCCGGTACATTTCGCTTGATGGGCGTTGCGACTGTGAAAGCTGCGCCAGAACATATACGCTGGGTCAACACCACGATAGCAGGCTTGGCAATCGTGGTGTTAGGTTTGACTATCCCACTAGAGTTCGCTCTGCAACAAACCATTGATGAAGGCCGAACACAGCCCAATGCGTTTCAAGTCACCAAGTCGGTCGCTAATGCCGTTTTTGAGATCGTCGATCAACAGGAAGGCCTGGAAGTCTTGATGATGGGGCGACCTGTTCGTACTGATACAGAGATCGACTACGTGGTTTATCTCGTTTCCAATCACCCCCTCCCAATTTCCATCCGCGAGGAGATCATCGAAACCATTCGCGTTGAAGTAGAGAACCCTGAAGCCGTAGTCGTTGTGCAATGTATGCTCAATGCCTGGGATGATGGCGAAGTCGATGATATTCGCAAAGAAATTGAAGAGGCGGAAGCGGAGGAAGAACCTTCCATCTTTGATTAATATGAATAGTCATGGTAGTTCACCGGACCAACATCCGAGCGAGTGACTAGTGAAGTGTAGACATCGATATTCAAATTAAAACGTGAAATATGACCGCCTCTTAGGATCGGAATCCTAACACACGCCGAATCTCGAGTTCGCTGGTCGTTCCAGATCGGATCAATTCTGCGGCATGATCCCAACGTGTCTTCATTCCTGCTTCTACCGCGGCTTGCTCAATGGAAGCGGTATCGGTCAGTTGAATGTTGTTGCCGTTCATGCCATGTTGATTGGGCACTAACCACTCTGAAAGCAACACACGCCCGTGGTAGCCTGTCCCGTTGCAGTTCTCACAACCCTGGGCTTGTTGGCTACCTTCGATTTCAAACCCCAAATCTGTTTCTTGATCGGCCAGCACACTGCACTTGCATAACTTACGTGCCAATCGTTGATGCAAAACGCCCAACAAACTATTGTGCAACATATACGGTGGAATCCCCATTTCAATCAAGCGACTGATTGACTGTGCCGCACTACCTGAGTGGAACGTACTGATCACTAACTGCCCGGTCAAACTGCTTTGCATGGCCACTTCCGCAGTCACTTGGTCACGAATCTCGCCGATCAAAATCACTTCAGGGTCTTGTCGCATTAAACTGCGTAAGCCTGTCGCAAAATTAAACTCCTTGGTTTGGTTCACCTGGCTTTGAGCCACGCCAGGCACAACCACTTCAATCGGGTCTTCAAGGCTAACTAGGCTGCGTGAACCTTGGGTCGTTTCTACTAAGTGCCGCAAGCAGGCATAAGAAGTGGTCGATTTGCCGCTTCCTGCGGGCCCAGTGATCAGAATCAGGCCCGAGGTTTCGCGCAGCATATGGGTCAAGTCATTTTCAACTTCGGTCGCCAGCCCCAGATCATTGAGGGTTAGATAGTTCTTCCCCTCACGAAAAACACGCACCACGACCCGCTCGCCATATAAAGCAGGGAACGTACTGACCCGCATTTCACATGCGACTTCTGAATTTCGGATGCGTCCTTCTTGCGGAACATCGTTGCGATAGGTCAACAGGCCAGCCAACACTTTTAGGCGTGCAATAATATCGGAGGTTTCACCCCGTATAATCTCGGTACATGCGTTGAGCACGCCATCGATTCGATACTTGAGCAGATGTCCTTCTTCGGTCGGTTGCAAGTGAATATCACTGGCATGCAAATCAATGGCTGCATCGAGAATTATGCCAACGACCTGCTGAGCATAACTGGCTTCCGTGCGAGTTAAGGCCGTAATGGATTGAGCAACTTGGTCTAAATGCATCGCCGTAAGTGTTTCAAGAAAAGTAGGGTCCGCTACTACGGACCAATAGTAAGATCACCCAACACATCGTTCTGATCGTACCTGCAATTATATGCTAGGTCATTCTGGTCCGCAGTAGCGAACCCTACTTCTTGGAAGAAGTTTTTCCCTTTTTAGAATCGACGGATGATTTTTCAGATGCAGACGAAGGGACAATCACCTCGAATGTATGGCGACTAGAGCCTAGGCGTCCATTGGCATGGGCATCGATAGAAATTCGATACTTGCCCGGTTCAGGAGGTAATAAGAAGCTAAAGGTGGCTTTACCTGCTTTGCCAGTTTCCAGGAACGGATGCCAGTAAATTGTCTCAGGCGATTTACTCGCCCCTTGTTTCTTGGAGAATTCCTCGGATCGTTTGTCTCGAAGCGCGGTGCCAGAGTAGGCATATTCTCGGCTAATTATTTTCTTGCGATTGGCTTGCCATCTCTCTGACTTCATCTCAGTCAGGTCTTCTATTGACGAACTAAACCGATCTGCTTTCATGGCCTTGCCACGGAATTCGATATCAGCATCCGACTTATCTTCTAGTTTGTCAAGAGCTTCTAGTCCTCTGGATTTTGTGGTTGGCACCTTCTCTGCCAGGCTATTTCCCTTGCCTCCAAAGCCGCCGCCAGCACCGCCGCCGCCTCCAACAAGACCTTCGGTCAATTTCTTGGAGATCGCGTCCACAGGTTGTCGTTCCGCCTGAGGTTGAGGCGCTGATGCATGTGGCTCAGTGGTTGCGGCGTCCGAATCTTGCTGAGCTAAACGTGCACGCTGTTGCTGGTCTGGCCGTTTCAAGTCTGATTGCTGCATGTCTGATCGCTTAAGTTCCTCGCGGTTTCGTTCCTGCAATTGTCGTTGATAGTAATACTCTTTTTTCTGTGGCGATGAGTTACTCTTCTTTGCCAACTTATTTGCAGTGGAATTTGCAGGGGCAATCGCTGAACGTAATTCTGGTAGTGCTGCTAAATCTTTTTCTGCAAAACCCTCCTTGTTAGCTCTCTTTAATTTCATCGCATCAGTAACTAGTGGTGCCCCAGGTAGTGCGTTGTAGTTTGGTAGCGAGTCGCTGTCTGTAAGAGCACGCTCAGTCGCTTGACCGGCAACGCCTTTGGACCGTGGCGTTATCGATTCTGCTTCTGCTTTCTTACCAGATCCTCTATCCTTGTTCAAACTAAAGCGTGAACTCGAAGCAGGATCAGGTGCTGCACTATTCTGTTTGGGAGCCGATGCCGCAAGTGGATTTTTGCCGGCTGGAGCAGGATCGCCTTGCCCTTTTCTTTCACCACTTGCAGGTTTCTTTGCTGGAGCAGCCGTTGCTGGAACTGGCCTGTTTTCAGTGGATGCGGCTGGAGCAGTTAACCCAAAAGTTATGGCTGGAGTTGATTCCACAGGGCCTGAAACTGCCGAACCTGTTCTACTGGGCTCATTGCTTGGTCCGACTCCACTAGTAGGTTCAACTTTTTTATTCTCCGATTCAGCAAGTGGAGCAATTCTCAAACCCGCGGCATCTCCATAAGCTGGTTTGATTGAACTGAAAGGTTGACTCGCATCTTCGCCATAGCCACCGTAATCGGAGAGTTCTTTTGCTTCATCCGAAGATGCACTTTTAGAGGCGGATACCGTTTCATTGATTGACATCACAGGGCTGGGTGATTCTGTCGATGCGGTAGTAGGTGCGGGAGTAGGTGTGGTAGTGAAGTTCATCGCAATCCGTTCAAAACCAACATCACTCACACTGGAGATTTCAGCCAATGACAGCCCCCAGACCAAACAGCCAATTGATAAGGAAATGCCTGGCCCCCAGACCCAAGCCGATCCGGCACTACGACAAAGCAACAGGACAACCATGCTTAAACAAACGATAGCCCCGCCTACGACTAAAACTGTGCCAGAAAGACTTTTCAACTGTTCGGTCTGATTTTGATAACCGGCAACTTCACGCTGGAAAGCCGAGTGTGCGATATCGCGGTTATCGGATTGCACCAGACCGGTGGGATTTTTTCCCTCTAGCTGAATAGTAGGGATCGTGTTTCCGAATGTATTCTGACTAAATTTCAAATCAAGAGACGGAGAATCATAGCTATCGGCATCGGCATCTTTAGAATCATAACCGGCCACTTGATCGAGTTCCTCTTGAGCCACCAATGTGCGACTAGAATTCGAGGCATACAACATTTCTGCTTCTGAGAGCTCTTCCACATGAATGTTCGTCCAACCATCGGTGCCGAGGAATAGATCTAACTGTTGATCAGCGTCAACAGGGGCAGGAAAACCAAAGTCTTCATCCCATGATTCGATTTGAGATGGTATCGCCTGCGGTTCATTCCCGGGCCGGGCTCGGCCTGCCAGTTTTTGTTGAAGTTTTTCTTGTTCCCGTTGCAGTGATCCTAGCTGTAGTTGCATTTCATGCGTCTGCCGAAGCTGCTGACCACCACGCTGCGGCAATCCATCAGAACCAGGCAAGAGTTTCGAGGCATCTTCAATTTGATCAGCACGGGCCAGACGGATTCCAAGGAATTGTTTACGGTCGAGACTCCAATCCGCCTCTCGGGTTCTGGCGTACGCCGATTCGTTGACAACTTTTATTCCGAGAACAACATCCAGCGGTTGATTGTTTTCGTCAACTGCTACGACCTCAAGTTCAACCAAACCGCCTATGGGATATTCTTCGCTTAACCGGTTTGTGACTAAGCGAACCTGTTTGGTCGGTTTACGATAGACAAGTCGTTCGGCAAGTGGAGTCACCTCTTTGAGTTCCGACTTGTACAACGTGATGCGTGAAACGCCAGCGATTTCTTCTGGGATTTCGAGTTCTATATTTTCAATAGAAGGAGCCGTTTTATTGGAGTACCAAAAATGTTGGGCCACAGGGACATCATTATTATACGCAATCACGCCCAGCCGCTGATTGGGAACTTTCGAGGCGACATGGATCTGCAATTTGTCGTCTGCTGCACTCACGCTGTTGGAGATATTCAGGCCGAAATCTTCTGACGGCTGTACCGCAGGCAATTCAAAGCTGCGTGAATTTTTATCTACGCTGCCTAATTCCAGACGATAGTTTGATAGATTCTCTGCTGGTTCAAAGTTGAAGAACCCACGACCGAGTGTTGTCGCTTGAACATCGGCCACGCTCTTTCCATTCGAGTCAACAATGGTGCCTTGGATGTTGACCGGTTGTTGCTGGGCGTCAATCGCTTGAAAATAAACCCGATTATCAAACCCAGAAATCAGTTTGCCCCCTTCAGGGTAAAACTGTACATCAACTTCATCGGTGGCCACCGGGATCGCTTGCACAAAGCCCCAGTTGTTTGCTTCGTCATAGAGGAACAGATCGTTTTCTCTTCCCCACTTCGCGTTATCAGCCAGTTTGAAATCGAGTTCAACTACTCCTTCATCCGAGGTCTCGACCGTTTGCACTTGATCATCAAGGTACTTACCATCGACGACCTGCTGCACTTGAAGTTTTTGATTTCTTACAGGCAGACCAGCAGGCGTGGTCAACCGGATATTGGCTTTAACATCTTCACCACTATCAAACCACTGTTTATTGTAACCAATATCCGCGATCCACACTGGCTTTTCATCGACTTCAACATCGAAGTAAAGATAATCATTGAATGATGATTTGCCTGAAGTTTGTGCAGTGACACGATACCGGCCCCGCATCGCATCATTGGGCAATATGAATTCATTCGCCGCGACTCCACGGACCGTTAACTCATCTTCTAAATCCCCTAGCAGTGCATTGCCTTCACCGTCCGAAATCGAAAACCGAACCTCGGTGGATGCCTCTTGCTGCGTTGTACTAGAGAGCGTTACCGAACGAATGAAAAGTGGTTCGCCAGCTTTTACCACTGATCGATCCAATGCCAACGAGGTGACCAATGATTGCGGCCGCGTCGGCAAAGGCAACTCAAGTTGAGATAATCCATAGCTGTTTCTTGCGTTGATTGACAGCTTGACCGATTCGTCTTTAGAAAACAAGGCGAGCGATTCAGCAGGCAGCGAATAGCCCAAGGTTCCGCCTGTCGCTTGTTGAGTCTCGCGATAGAGTTCGTTTCCACTGCCGGAAGTAACGATTAGTTCGACTTCGGCATCTGCCGCTTCTTCTTTTGCATTGACAATTGAAACAAAGAATCGATTATCAATCCCATGCTCCAATACAGCAGGTGCCAAAATGTCTACCGCCAAGTGCTTATCCAATGCGATCTCAGTCCGCAGAGCCAGGCCGCTCTCGGTCAGTAAAGAGTCTGGCCGCAGATATTGATAGCCAACAAACAGAATGACCAGCGAGGCCGCTAAGGCCGAAAGTGCCCGCAACCCAGAAACAAACCGGCCCGCTTTTCGCTTCGGTGCAAACGCAACCGTATCGGTTTCAAACGATTCAGTATTGGTTGTTGTCGTCTCCGGCTCCTCGGCCAGTTTCTTCCATTGGTCGTAATCTGGTCGCTTGGGTTTGTTTTGTTTAACCACTGCCGCCAGCAGTGTGGTCTGTTGACTCAACTCGGCATACTTCCTGGCCAGTTGCGGATCAGAACCGATACGCGTGGCCAGTGCTTCAGACTCTTCGTCTGGCAGTAGCCCATAAATCAGTTCCAGCATCTGCTGGTGTATGTCGTTTTGATTGGTCATGGTTTCAATGTCGCAGTTTAAATATCACAGGCAAAATCTAGTCTTCAGCCCGATATCAGTCGTTTAGTAATGCAGTTGTTTAGTAATGCAGTTGTTCTGTAAAATAGTATCGGCATCCTGCACGTCATAAATCCATTTCTGCTGATGTTTAGTAGTATCGCTTCAAGTTGAAACGTCCGGCGGTGCCAGAACTTTTCGCAATTTCTCCAGTGCCAACCGCATGCGGGTTTTCACCGTACCGGTCGGAATAGCTAACGCTTCTCCGATTTCATCGTAAGTCATTCCACCATTTTGACGAAGCAGGAACACTTCCCGTTCTTCGTTGCGCAACCGATCTACGGCAATCCGTAGATTCTCCATCTGTTCTGACCGCTCGGCTCTCATCGCAGGGCCGACTGTTGCAGCAGGCAAGGTTTCTTCCTCAAAAGACATCCCTTTGCGTTTGCGCCGCCACGCACTTTCGCGAATATCTCGTCCAGTGTTAATGGCAATCCGAAAGATCCAGGCTCTTAAATTTTGGATTTCCGGTATTTTGTGCTGATTCCGCCAGCACTTGATAAATGTCTCTTGCAAAGCATCTTGGGCATCTTCCATACTCCCCAATAAGTGGTACAAAGTCCCCAGTAGCTCGCCATGGATTCGATCAAAGATCTCCTCCAGCGGCTCTTGCTGCTGTGGGCTAAGTTCAGATTCTTGGGTACTCCCAGGAGTCGACACGATGCTTACTTCACTGATTAAGACGAGAGAGATAGGGACAACGATTCGCACTTATGGTTGTTTTTAACAGATTTTTAGACAGATACCCATTAGTACGTACCTTTATGTATAAGTGTTTCGTCGGCGTAAGTCGAATATATTGCAGATCTTGCGAAAAATTACTCCCTTACAGGATAATCGAAGTATGTGGCCAGAATCAGAAAAAACCGAACAACTGATGCAACAAGCGCTCGAAGGTGATGAAGCGGCCAGAGATCAATTGCTAGTTCGGCACCGTGAATCCCTTCGCCGAATGATCGAAATGCGGTTAGATCGGAAGATCCAAGGTCGCATCGACGCTAG
>NVWB01000357.1 GCA_002733575.1 Blastopirellula sp.
TGTACTAGCCCAGCGACCTTCGGCGTGAATATTCTTCCACTAGTTCAGTTGCAAGCAGGCCGTGATCGCCCAGAAAATCAATGAATAAATCATCATGATCGCATGGTAATTAAAATTACAGACATTATATTTGACCGACAATCTCGGATGTTTTAAGTTCTTCTGGATTGACAATTGCCACACCTTTAAGTGGAATGAAAATCACTAAATTGAACTGCCGAAAGGCGATGGGCTAATACAGTGGAGGGAAATGTGAAAGACAGTGGGAGTATTGTATAATATAGCATGGACAGTGCCACCACGACCGATGTTGTGAGCAGGCATTCACACCCTGATGGAGCATGATATGCCTGAGAGTCGAGATGAGCAGTTCGTGCAGATGTTTGCCTTGCATGAGCGGAATGTGCGCGCGTTCATTCGGTCGATGGGGCTGGATTGGTTCGCCGTGGATGACGTTGTGCAGACCGTCAGTCTGGTAATGTGGCGAAAGTGGGATGAGTTCGATCCCGACACGGACTTTATGCAATGGGCGCGGGCCATTGCACGGTTCGAGGTGTTAAAGTTTCGTCGGAAGATGGCGCGGGATCGACATGTCTTTCGCGACGATGTGATGGAGTTGCTCGCCGATGCGACTGAGGAACTGCAAGCGGAAACCTCACCCAAGAAATACCACACCGCTTTGCAACAATGTCTAAACACGCTTCCGCCGAAATCCGGACGCCTGATCCAAGCAGCTTACGCGGGAGATCGTACAATTCGCGAAGTTGCCGAGGATGTGGGGCAATCTGCCACGGCGTTTTACAAAACGCTCAATCGGATTCGGGAGAAACTACGGCTGTGCATCAAACACCGCTTAGAGTCATGGTAGTGATAACATTCTTTGTGAGACGTGATGCGTAAGCGGACAGGTATTACGCGCAAATGCCCAGTCCTTTTTTCGGATTAGGGCTCACAGAGTGAAGGTATTTGTAAATTCTGATCTTTTTTTGGGCAATCCCCGAATCACCGGGAGTTTAGTGGTATGGAAGACAATTCTCTTAAACATTTGATATTGGCTCATCTTGACGGTCGACTCTCGGACGAAGAGTTCGCGGAGATTCAGCTACAGCTGGAGGCGGATTCCGACGCTCGCGCGCTCTATGCCGAACTGGCGTGGCTTGATGCTGAATTGAGAGAAACCGGTGCTGTCGCAGACCACATGGTAGAAGATGCGAGTTCTGCGATGCAGGAAGTGGGGCCGCAGCGAGTCAATTGGACTCGCCTGCCAATCTATGCTCAGCTTCTTGCTGTTGCGGCCGTCTTTATCGTGATGTTGATACCTACATGGATGCTTTATCAGCGCGGCGGTGAGCTTGATAACGGCAAAGTTGCCGTTACCACTAAGTTAACTTCGGGTGTTCCCATTCGGAGTATTGCTGTCATCTCGGCCGAAGCGGATGCGGTGTGGGGCAATGAGGGTGAAGGACGATTCGGTAAAGGCACTACCCTCGAGCCAGGAAAGATTTTCCTGATCGAGGGGCTCGCGCAGATTGACTTCTTCAGTGGTGCTTCGATCACGCTTTCAGGTCCTGCTGAGATCGATCTGCGTAGCAGCAATCTGGCAATCCTGCACAGTGGGCGGGTACGAGCGGACGTTCCGCCTGCGGCTCGTGGTTTTGAGATTCTGGCTGCGGACGTGCGACTTGAGGATCTAGGAACGAGTTTTGGTATTTCCGCAGACGCAGACGGCGAAGCTGAGATCGTGGTCTTTGATGGCGAGGTTCGTGTCATTGATAGCAGTGGCGATACAGTTTCCCTTTTCGCGGGCGACGCTGCACATCTTGCTGGCGGCAAGTCATCCAAGACATCTGCCAACGACATCGAAGCATTTGTAGACATTGCGGCGGTGGTTGAGAAATCCGGTGGCCTTGATGAGTCACGCTATGCGAGTTGGAAAGCGGCTACAACTGAACGACGTAAAGATTCGCGGTTGATTGCGTACTACGATTTTGAAGACCTAACCGATGCTTCTCGCAGATTGCCAAACCGCGCAGTCAATGGCGAAGGATCCGAACTGGATGGCGGAATCGTCGGTGCTCGCGTCACCCGAGGCCGGTGGCCGGCGAAGACGGCTCTCGATTTCCGGGGAGAGGGTGATCGTGTGCGATTCAATATTCCCGGCGAATTTGATGCCATCACGCTTTATGCCTGGGTACGCATTGACGCATTAGATCGCAAGCTGAACTCGTTATTCCTAACCGACCATTACGATCCGGGCGAGATTCATTGGCAGTTGTCGGTCCGTGGATCACTGCACTTTTCGACAAGTCCCGTAGGCGTTCCGCCCGCACTGCCCGGCTTGTCGCAGGCCACAACGGAACAGATTCAGGCCGAAAACCGTTGGTATTGGTCGGATGAGTTTTGGGACGTCAGTCAGAGTGGCAAATGGTTTCTGCTGGCGACGACCATTGATCGCAGCAAACAAGAACGGGTGGCTCACTACATCAACGGCCAGCGTGTTGGCTTCAGTGACGGCAGAAACATGGAAAAGCAGTTGCCGAAAATGCGGATTGGTACTGCGGATTTAGGCAATTGGACTGATCCCATTTTGCAAAATGCCATTCGATCTTTGAACGGACGCATCGACGAATTCGCAATCTACTCTGCCGCACTCACCGCCGAAGAGATTCTTGTGATTTACGAGCAGGGCAAACCATGAGACAGAGTCTACGTTTACTAGCCCGAAGCGCAAACGTTTGGATTCGCCGTGCATTTACATATCCACTCGCTTGCGCTTCGTGCTTGTTTCTTGGTCTAGCTTTACCGACTGCCGACGCACAGGCGCCGCCTGCGCGGAAACGTATTTCCGATAGCGTATTGAATATGATCCACTCGCATCACGACATCACGTTTGCACGTTACGGTGATCGCAAACTTCAGTTGGACTTGTTCCGTCCGCGGCAGCGTGATGATCGTCTTCCTGAAATCATTTGCATTCACGGTGGCGGCTGGTGGAAGGGCGAACGAGGGGACCATGAAGAACTCGCGCAGGCGCTCGCGGCGAAAGGCTTCGTGACGGTCACGATCTCATATCGGCTTTCGGCCGAACAGCCGTTTCCGGCACAGATTAATGACGCCAAGGCAGCGGTTCGCTGGCTGCGCGCCAATGCGACGACCTATGGGGTGAAGGCGGACGCCATCGGAGCCATCGGGCACTCGGCGGGCGGGCATCTCACAGCATTGCTGGCGACGAGCGGCGGAATTAAGCAACTGGAAGGTGTAGGCGGCAACGAGGAGCAATCGAGCAGCATTCAGGCCGCAGTTGCCATTGGTGCACAGTCTGATTTTGAAGCGACGCACATCCGCAACAACTTCCGATACCCCGACAAGCTTGCAATGTTGTGGACGCCCTTCCTCGGAGGCGCGTATCGCGACGTACCGAAGCGTTATCACGCGGCGTCCCCTGCGAGTTACCTCGATTCGGGCGACCAACCACTCGCCTTCATTGCCGGAGAAACTGATCACGTCAGTACAAGGGCAGACGATACACGGCGACGGCTGATGGGGCTCGGTGTGCCGACCGGTCTGACAATCATTCCCGGCACCGGGCATGGCGTTTTTCAAAAGCAAGTATGGTTTGATCAAGTCGTGAACACCTCCGCTGCCTTCTTCCAGTTGCACTTGGACGAGCGTAGCGCACCATCCGTGGTATGCGATGTGCCAGGAATCTTTTCCAAGGATTCTCGGTGGCAGTTGCTCGGCAACGGCTATGCGGGCTGCGAAGGCGCCCAGTGGAACGGCGACCGACTTCACTTTGCGGCGCACCATGATCGCTTCGCCTTCACCTGGACGACGGCGGACGGCCTGAAGGTCTGGCGAGACGATTCGCCGGAAGCCACTTCGTTCCGGCCCGATGGCGACGGCGGCTACTATGTCGTTGAACAATCGACTCGACAGCTCGCTCGCTGGGACGCAAATGGTAGACGAGTCGAAGTCCTATCAAATCAATATCAAGGAAAACGACTCAATCGTCCCAACGACTGCGTCATACATCCCGACGGCAGCGTCTGGTTCACCGATCCAGATTATCTCTTTAAGCAGCGTCCCGAGGAGATCAAAGAACTCGATGGTCAATTCATCTTTCGTTACGATCCACTTGATGGTTCGCTTAGCAAAGTCACGAGTCAACTCAACAAACCAAACGGGATCGCTTTTTCACCGGACGGAAAGTCGCTGTTTGTTACCGATAGCGCCACGAATGATCTCTATAAGTGGCCGGTCGGGAGTAAGGGGCAGTTAGGTCAGCGAGAGGTCTTCGCAACCTTGCCTGACAAAGGGAATGATGGACTTGCGTTTGATCCGCAAGGTCGCCTCTGGTGCTGTGCTAAAGAGGGAATCGTCATACTAAATGAGTCGGGAGAATGCGTCGCATTCATTAGAACGCCCAACCAGCCAACATCGATCGCTTTCGCACCCGCCCCCTCACGGAAGGTTTGTGTGACAACTAGAGATGCGTGCTACATCACCGAATTATCAGCACGAAACGCGGGCGAATAAAGTTTTCAAGCAAAGTCAAGGGATTCACTCGTTTACATTCGGTTTTCGTATTCCACGTCTAAGATCAGCTGGATCAGGAACTCAGACTCAAATTTGATAATTTTTAGATTTTTCTGGGGAAATAAGAGTTCGTTCGGGAGTCTTGTTGTAACGAGTCTTGCTGGACCGGATGGTTACCATGCTGTAGACGCATGTAAGAACGTTTTACAAACAATAATGATGCGAATGAATGGTTGTCGCGCAATCGGCGTGAACCGTGGAATCAGGGATAACAGAATCATGCATAGACTGTTTTTGACAATCACCCTAGTCGCTTTTGCAACCACGTTTGCGGCTGAATCCTTCGCTCAGAAATCGGCCAAGCAAACGTTGTCTGCAGCCGACTCTGAGATTCTGTTTGTGCGTCGCATCGGACCTCTGTTGCGTCAGAAATGCCTCGGTTGTCATGGAAATAATCCTGATGAAATCGAAGGGTCTCTGGATGTTCGTTCAATGGCGGGATTGCTTGCAGAAGGTGACAGTGGTGAACCATCCATCGTCGTGGGACGGCCTGAGTATAGTCCGTTGTATCTGGCGGCAACACGCCAGAGCGGCGATTGGTCTGAAATGCCTCCCAAAGAAGCGGAACAACTTTCTGCGGAGCAACTGACATGGCTTCACGATTGGATTGCATCAGGTGCAAAGTGGCCCGATGATGCGCGGCGAAAAGAAATCGCGAGCGAGTACGAAAATGAATGGTCGGCCGAAGACGGAATTCCTATCAAAACTTCAGGTGGGCTGGCCGACGATTGGACGAACCGAAAGTACGAAGTAGCCGGCTTGTGGGCGTACCAACCGCTTGATAAACCACACCTCGAAAACAAGCACGATGCCAACCCAATCGATATACTGCTTGAACAAGCTATACCCGATGGCTTGCCGATCGCTCCGCGGGCCGATCGCAGGACATTGATTCGGCGAGCAACATTTGATCTGATCGGCTTGCCACCAACACCTGCCGAGGTAGAAGCGTTTCTCAAAGATCTCAAGTCGGACCGGGAAGCGTTTGCCCGAGTCATTGATCGATTGTTGCATTCACCTCACTACGGTGAGCGGATGGCCCAACACTGGTTAGACGTGACACGCTATGCTGATTCGTCTGGCTTTGCTAATGACTTTGAACGTGGTAACGCCTGGCGTTATCGAGATTACGTCGTTCGAGCGTTTAACGAAGACAAGCCGTACAACGAGTTCGTCCGCGAACAAATCGCCGGTGATGAAATCGATCCCAACGATCCAGAAAAGATCATCGCCACGGGCTTCCTACGAATGGGCCCCTGGGAACTGACTTCCATGGAAGTTGCCAAAGTCGCGCGGCAACGCTTCCTGGACGATGTAACCAACAGTGTCGGAGAGACGTTCCTTGCTCATTCGCTGCAGTGTGCCAAGTGCCACGACCACAAATTCGATCCTGTCCCGACGCAGGATTATTACTCTATACACGCAGTCTTCGCCACGACACAATTGACCGAGCGCAAAGCTGAATTCCTGAAGGACGAGAACACGTCTGGATTCAACGAGCGATCGTATCTCATGAAGATTTGGCAGTCGCACAAGCAAACGCAGGCCGAACTTGACCTTGTATTGTTGGAGAACGCTCAAAGGTGGTTTGAAGAGAGGTTGGTTAACCGTCTCTCCGCGAAAGATCGCACTGACAAACGCACTTTCGCGGAGCGAAAGGTGACCCAACAAGACTGGGACAAAACGATCGAGAATTTGAAAGCCAATGACAAAGACACTGGACTCTTCAACGCCGCTCGATCCGCGATGAAAAAAGCTGGTGTTCCAGAAAGTGAATACCCGCCGAAATTGGTTGGCTTCACGCCCGAACAATTTGGACGCCAACGGGTTGCCAGCAAAGGCCAACAACGATTGATGTGGGAATTCGACCGATACAAGCCTTTCGCGCTTGCGGTATACAACGGCCGGACAAAGAGTGTTATACGTGTCACCGCTCCGACTCGAATTCCTGAAGATCGCATGAAGCAGGGCGAATTGGAACAGACGGCTATTCTTACTGGCGGCGATCCGTTTTCGCCAAGCCAACCAGTCACACCCGGCACCTTAAGTGTGATCGATGATCAGGTTTCTGCCACGATTCCAGTAACGATCGAAGGACGCCGTGTAGCGTTCGCCAACTGGGTAGCCGATGCAAAGAATCCTCTGACCACGCGAGCGATTGCAAATCGCCTCTGGCTCTGGCACTTTGGCGAGGCGATAGCAGGGAACCCCAACAACTTTGGATCGACGGGCAAACGACCCACCCATCCACAATTGCTCGATTGGCTGGCTGCGACTTTCGTCGATGACGGCTGGTCGATTAAAGCGATGCATCGACGCATCATGACTTCGGACGCGTATTGCCGATCTAGTAATTACAACGACACTAAATTGCTCAGTGAGCTCGATCCCGAAGGCACCAGCTATGCCGTCTTCCAGCCCCGACGCTTGAGTGCCGAAGAGTTGCGAGATTCGATGTTGGCGGTCACAGGCGAACTCAACCCGACACTGGGTGGCATACCCTGTCGTCCTGAAATCAACCCGGAAGTTGCTCTTCAGCCGCGACAGGTAATGGGAACGTTTGCGGCCGCTTGGACACCCAATCCACTGCCTGACGAAAGGAATCGTCGTTCGCTGTATGTGTTGAAACTCCGCGGATTGATCGATCCACTGCTGGAAGTTTTCAATACGCCGTCGCCAGATTTTTCGTGTGAAAAACGCGAAGCATCAATTGTTACTCCTCAGGTCTTCAGCTTATTTAATGGTCAGAACACACATACACGTGCGTTGACTCTGGCGGCTCGGGCATTGAAAGAAACGGGTAATGATCGCGATGCGATTAAACGCTGTTTTCAATTGACGCTTTCGCGTGAGCCATCTCCACTGGAGCTAAAAGAGTTTGTGGAACACTGGCACGATATTGAAAACTCGTTGCCTAAAAAAGCACCAGCTCATACCAAGCCCCTGCTAGAAGTCGTCCGCGAAGCTGTCGAAGAAAACACGGGTGAGAAGTTCACGTTTGTTGAACAGCTCTTTTCTAATGAAAACTTTGTTTCCGACCTGCAACCCGCCGACGTCAACCGTCATACACGAGCATTGTCTGATGTCTGTCTAGTTATTCTGAATTCAAACGAGTTTGTTTATGTCTACTAAATATACGATGAGTTTCTATATGTGTATTCGATCACTTCTCCTTCCGGTTTATTGCCTTTTGCCCTTTGCCTTCTGCGTTCCATCCGCCTTCGGACAGAACGTCCTATGGGTCATGGCTGACGACCTTCGTCCGCAGCTTGGTTGTTATGGCGATGAAGTGGTTCAATCACCGCATATCGATCAATTTGCAAGGCAAGCGTTACGGTTTGACCATGCCTATGTGCAGTGTGCGGTTTGTAGCCCGTCTCGCAACTCAATACTGAGCGGACTTCGTCCAAACACGACCGGGTTGCGTGGTTTTGGTGTTCACTTGCGTGACGTCGTTCCTGATATTGTGACTTTGCCCCAGCACTTTAAGAACAACGGTTACGAAACACGAGCGTTTGGCAAGATTTATCACATCTATGACGAGTCGATGCTTGGTGATGAAGACGATACTGATTCATGGAGCGAACCGACACGTTGGCCAGACGTTCCTGTTTGGGGACCGGAGCAGAACGCGATTCGTGATCGACTGATCGACGAAGCCAGACGAGCGGGGAAAGAGTTCAACCATCCTCACGATTGGCCACGCGCTGAGACGTGGGACGACAGTGACGTGCCCGATGACCAGATGCAGGATGGTGATACAACGGCTGACAGGGATCAGTTTGCTGCGGCGATGAAAAACGGTGGATACCGCCAACGGAGTTTCTTGCAGGTTCGAAGCTTTACACATTTTTCGAGTGAACATCGTCAGTCGGATATTGTTCACGACTTTGACAATGGGATTTTCTATCGCGAGAATTTTGCTGTGCAGCATCCGCAATCCCCGGCGTTGAGCCCAGAGGGATATACACCAACTATTTTTAATGTGGGAACACAGTTGTCCAATAAGGTGATGTTTGCAGATGGCACTCGTTATTTTACAGACCAGGATGGGTTGATTGCAGATATTCGGCTTTTCCAAAGTTCCTTTATCGATGACTCAACGAGCGGTCCCATTTATGATGGTTCTGCTGCATATGGGAGAGATTTCGCTGGTTCATCCAAGGGCCAGAACTTGGACTTGAGCTTCCGCAAGCAGGGTGGGGCGGGGATGTATGTCTCGATGTTTGATGGGTC
>NVWB01000038.1 GCA_002733575.1 Blastopirellula sp.
GTTTCGGTGATGAATGTGGCCAAGTCTGTTTCAAACTTCGCCAGACCCTTCTCTCCGCCAAACGATTCGTTGTAACCAAAGAAACAGAACAAGACGCTGGCCTTGCTGTGCGTTAGGTGATCGTCAGGTGACCCGAAGTTCAGAGAGCGAAGTCGAGCAAGCACTTCATCGCCAGGAAAGCATAGATTGCGAACCGACAGTTGCTTGCCAGCAAACCGCTGATGCAGCAAAGCTTCCCAGTCGTTTTGATGTTGTAGACGTTCGCCTAAGGCGTTGCCGATCAGACAAATGTTGTCTCCTTTTTCTAACTGCACAGGAGCGGCATTTGCCAGAGAACTGCAATACAGCACAGCAGAAAGTGCCAATAGGCAGACCAGGTGTTTTATACTCTTCACGATCAATCCTTAGACAAGAAGGAACTTGCATTGAATATCACAATGCAAACATGGGGGTGAAATACTCGATCTATAGGGTAGGTTATTTTATCGACTGAGGCAGAGAGTGCGGCAGTGCAAACAAGGGTCTCAGCCGGAAATGGAATGCACGGTTTCTATCTGACTTTGCCGGTAAAACGTAAGGTGTGACACCATTGTGGCGACTTTAGGGCAAATTTTCTAGATAATCGGCCGAAAAAAAGCTTAGAGAGATCGTGTTTTTGCAAGAAATCGCCCAAAATTGCCTGAAAATGATCCGTGTAGGTCAGTGCTGTGCCTGACGATGAAGTGACCTCGGTTCTCAATCTCCGTCAGGCACAGCACTGACCTACATGATTGAGACTCTCTTACTCACTTGAAGTCGACAACACTTTACGTTGTTCCATTAACCGAACCGCTTCTTCGATCACAAAATCAGGGTCCATAAACGGTTCGTAGCCGATGTCTTGCCAGAGGACGGAGCCATCGGCATCGATGACAAAGGTTCCATGCAGCGGTTGTTTCTCAAAGTCATCGAAGACGCGGAACTTTTTGAACACTTCCAAAGGACCATCGGAGACCAATTTGATTGGCATCTTTTCTTCTGTGTATGCCTCAATTGACTTTAACAAACCTGCTTGATCATCGGTACTAATGGCCACCACATCGAGACCGATATCATTGAACTCTTTGACCTTGGGGGCGAAAGCCTGAAGTTGTTCGGCACAATGTAGACAGGAATAACCGAGATAAAAGATTACGAGATGCGGCTTGCCTTCCCATTGCGTGGAACTAACTTTGTCCCCTGTTTCATTGACCAAATCCCAACTAGGGGCTTTCGAAGGTTGCCAGCGAAATGGGCCAAGGCTGCTAAGTTCTGGCCGCGTGGAAAGATCAATCGTAAGTTTTTTCTCAACTCGCCAATCGGCTTCCGCACCGGCCGCTTTGGCGATTGGGGCCAAATCAGCAAACACACGGATATCAAGATCCACCTCGGCTGAAATTTTTGCCAACTCTTGGAATTCTTTGATCGCTTTGTCTCGTTGATCCACTCTCCACAGCAAGTGAACGAATCGGGCTCGTGGCAGGACTTCGTTTTTATGCGATTTGATATAGTCTCGGTATGCCTTTTCTGCCTTCTCTGATTCGCCGGTCAGCCAATGCAAGTCCATCATCAACAAGCGATCCGCGCCGCCCGCTTTCTTCAGAACCGTAAAAGCCTCAAGGTATTCGTTACGAGACAATGCCTCGTATCCTTTTACCGTATTGACTGCTCCGGTAATTGCTTTGACTTTTGCGGATAATTTTTTCTTGGCATCGGCTACCGCTTTGTCGGTATCTTTTTTATTCTTCTTGGCTTTCTTGGCCGCTTCCAATGCTTTCTTCGCGGCATCTGCTTGATCTGCAAGCACCGATGCTAATCGCTGTTCAAGTTCTGCCAGATATTTAGCAGCTTCGTCAAAGTCTTTCGTTTCATAACTGGCCATACCCAAGAGTCTTAAGCGCTTCACCTGTTCAGCATCTACTTTAGTAGGAGCCAGATACGGGGTATCTTTCAAGGCCAGCACCTCATCCCACAGACGATAACCCTCTAATACTTGAATCAACCGTTGACGACCATAGCGAGCACTGCCACGTTTCGACAATGTGTTGAAGCGCGGATGACGGGGTAGTTCGGTCATGTTTTTTGCCAAATCAACCGCATCATGCACCCTGCCGATGAAGATCAAATTACGAATCAACCACTCGTTATTGTGGGCAAAGTTATGAATTTCATCCGGCATCAAGCGGTCTTTAATCATATTTGCATGATCGACCCGGGCCGAGGCTTCTTGCTGCCAGACTGCGTTATCGTATTGTTTTAATCGAGAAAAAATATGGCCTGGCATGTGCCACATGTGGGCGATATTCGGAGCCGATTGCCCGCAAAGGGATGCACTGGGAACTGCGAATTCAGGGTTTTTATAATCCCACAAATGAATGCGAAAATGGTGAACCGGGTGCATTGGATTCTCGGCCAAGATGTCTTCCATCAGAGCATTGACCGCAAAGTAACTGGTAGAACCTGAGCGAGAGTCATAAAGATGTAATGCCAGAAAGGCTTTGGCTTCTAAATCATCAGGGTACTTGAGAATCAACGCTTCCAATGACTTGGTGTATGCTTCATTTCGTTCTTTCTTTTTATCTTTAGGCGTATGGATATATTTATCGAGCGTTTCGATGTAAAGAACTTCTCGCGGACTGGCTTTCGGGGTTCGATTAACGGCTTCTTTGATGAACCCTTTGGCCCGCTCGATATTTTTTAAATTGGCAAACGCGGCCCCCCAGTACATCATGGCACAATCAGGATCAATAGATGCCGCGTGGCGAAATGATCGTTCGGCCTCTAAGTACCAAAAGCCGTGCAGTTGACCGATCCCTTGATCAAAGAACTTTTGTGCCTCTTCTGATTTCGTGGTGATTTCAAAATGAACATCGCCTGTTCCACCCATCAAGTAAGCTTTTTGGCGGGGCCCTTCATTGAACACATCTCCGTGATACGAATGCCCTGCGAGAACTTCGGCTTCTTCAAGCGAGGTTGGTTCTTTCGCTGGTTTCTTCTCATCAGAGAGTTCAACCAAGGTATCTTCTGGGGCCTTCTCAACAGCAACCTTCTCTTCTGCCTCAACACGATTTACGATCAACAACAAACAGCAGATCACAAAGAGTTTGCTGATTGAAGAATAACTCTGGACATGCACAAAAGATATCAGAGACATCACACGCTCACTTTTTTAAGATGTAGAACTTTTAGGAGGGGAAATTGGATGCACAGAGAGTTATTGCACATAGCGGGTCTCTACTTAAGCCTAGGCTGCTATCGCTTTCAGTTCAAGTATTCAGCGAGTTTCACTCCCATATAATTACGTTCTTAGAAAAAATAACCCGCAATTCGTGTCTATTTTCGCTAGATAGTCATACAAATCAATGGTAGTTCCCAATTTGAAGGTTCAAAAGTTAGCTGGCGTGCAGCCACCCTACAAGATTTCTTGCTGAACATAAAWGTGTAAACCAAGTAACTATTTTTGCTCCAAACGTTTTCAAATCTAGCCACAGAGAACACAGAGATCACAGAGGAGAATCTGAATTCAAACTCTCTGTGTTTAAATCTTTCTTTCCTCCTCTTCCTTCTTCGAGGCTTCGCGTGAGAATCTTTATTGCGGAACATAAAAGTGTAAACCTTGCAACTATTGTTTTCACAATCTCAAGCGCGAAGCGTAAGCGAGGAGGAAGCACAAAAAGATGAACCACCAAGGCACAAAGAAGGAAGGATTTATGAATTAGATTTTGTAGGTCAGGCTGTGCCTGACGATGAAGCAATATTGGTTTAGCAATTCCCGTCAGGCACAACCTGACCTACAAGATGTTGTGATAGAAAACACAATCATAAGCGACAGCAAACGTAGCTGAAGTCGTTAGACTTCAGAGAAACCTCTATGCCGAAAAGCAATACCGAAAAACCGAATTCTTACGAATCCGGCTACCGGTTTTTTTTGAGATCAAACAACATCGAAGCATCAATTATTCTCCTGACAAGTTGGCTGCTCGCCAGCCGACTTTTGAAGTGCGAAAAGATTTTCTCACGAAGGCACGAAGACACAAAGAAAGAAAAACGATTACAAATCATCGCTCGGCGAACTCAGTTGTTCCTCACATCGCCTAGGCCGGCACTGCAATTTATCTCACCACTACTCTGATTTAACTTCATGGCAACCAATCACAATCTCGGCCGCTAGCACTTTGCGTCTTTGTCTACTCCAATTTTCAAAATAAAAGTCGAATCGCATGCGGGAACGGACGATATAGATGGAGTGCGGTTGGTCCCTCTTTTGTGGAGCGACTGCTATCACTCATTCGATTTATCTTAGCAACAAGGATGTGTACCCATGCGTTATGCATTTGGCTTTATCACGCTGTTTGTCATGTTGAGCATAGTAGTGCCAGCATCTGCTCAAGTTATTCCTGGAACTGGAACCCGAGTCTGGTTCGATAATTTTGAGGATGAAGAGTGGGAGTATATCGCCAATCATCCGAAATCTAGTCACGAGCAAGATAATAATGTTCGACTGCCTGGCGGAATGTCAAAAAATAAACTTTGGGCCGAAAGCTCGAAGCGTGGCCATCCTGATTACATTCGCCGGATCGAAACTCCAGGCGATGGCATCGAAGGAAGCAAAGGCGCAATGATCATGATGACATTAGAGTCATTGATCCCGAACCGTAGAAGCAATGAGCTAGGCCAAGACGACTTTATTTGCCGCGTACCAGGCAGTTATCCGGCTTCTTCGTACCCTAGTGCAACCGTGCGAGTTTACTTGCCTGAGTTTGATAAATGGGAAAAGAACTCTGCCGCTGCAACTTTTGGTTTTCGTACCACGGTCACGGGATCACGCCCTGGCAAAAAGGGTGGTGGATTCTTTAGCTTCGGTGGAGGAACTGATCGAGAGCAAAGCTGGCCCGGTATTTTCATTGAACACCGTAGCCCTGCTGACACTAAAGGCTTAGAAAAAGACGAAGCACAATGGGTCATTCGTGGATCGAATAGCGGCGACTTCCGTGGCCCTATGATCACAAAAAATGGTTGGTGGACCTTAGGAATGTCGTTCACGCCAGATGGAAAATGCCATTATTACGTTTCTGAAGGGGTTGATAACTTGACCCAGGCAGATCGAATTGCGTCGACTTTCCCTTACAGTTACAAGGTAGAACAGGTGTCTGGCATGTTCTTCAACATCTTCAACAAAGATGATGGCAAAAGCTGGTCGACCCCATGGGTTATTGATGATCCGGGGTTCTACATAGGACGCGGCAATTTGGCCAGTCGCCCACGATAATTGCCGTATGAGTGGCCAAACTGCGGTCATTACGACGGAAAATTTTCACTTAGTAAAATCAAATCATGCCCGGCTATTCTCTCTAAGAGTAGTCGGGCATTTACGTTACGTTATAATAAGTGGATCTAATTCAGTGGTTATTGGAAAATGATCTCCCCTTACGCTAATTGGTAGGATACTGTTACGATACAGGATTCTCTGCCCTTTGTTATAGCTCTATGGTGCGTTGATGCGTCGCGAAGACCTCCGGAACATTGTTATTATTGCTCATGTTGACCATGGTAAAACCACCTTGGTTGATAGTCTGCTGCATCAAAGCGGCCAATTTCGAAAGAACGAACTCAAAGGCGAGTTGATTCTGGACTCGAATGATATTGAAAAAGAACGTGGAATCACGATCTTGGCCAAGAACATTGCCATTCCTTACAAAGACGTGAAGATCAATGTGGTTGATACGCCTGGGCATGCTGACTTTGGTGGCGAGGTAGAACGTGTTCTGCGTATGGCCGATGGTGCCTTGGTGCTAGTCGATGCCGCCGAAGGCCCAATGCCGCAAACTCGATTTGTATTAACCAAAGCACTGGAATGCAACTTGAAGCCCATTGTTGTAATCAACAAGATCGACAAACCTGATGCACGACCGCATGAAGTCGTAGACGAAGTGCTGGAGCTATTTTTGCAGTTAGGTGCCGACGACGACTTGGCCGATTTCCCCTATATCTTTGCGTGTGCCCGTGATGGTTATGCAACGCATGACCCAGATGATCGTAGCGGAACCATGCAGCCGTTGTTAGACATGGTGCTGGAACATATCCCAGGCCCTGAAGTGGAAATTGAATCTCCACTGCAAATGTTGGTCACCACTTTGGATTGGTCTGAGTACACAGGCCGTATTGCCGTGGGCCGGATTCAAGCAGGTAAGATCAAACGCAACCAAGCGATTCATGTTTCTAAGGTCGACGACAAATTTAAGCGAGCCAAAGTCGGTTCGGTGCATGTGTTTGAAAACTTAGGCCGCATCGAAGTCGAAGAATCGATGGCCGGCGATGTGGTTGCGATCTCTGGAATTGAAGATGTAGACATTGGCGACACACTTTGTTGCATTGACAATTCCAAGGCGATGACTCGTTTGAAAGTCGATGAGCCAACTTTGGAAATGAGCTTTACCATCAACACATCCCCATTTGTGGGCCGTGATGGGAAGTATGTGACCACGCGAAATATCCGAGATCGACTCATGAAAGAACTCGAACGCAACGTGGCCCTGCGTGTGCGTGAAGATCCTGAAGTGAATGGATTTGCCGTGAGTGGTCGCGGTGTGTTGCATCTTTCAGTTTTGATTGAAACCATGCGACGCGAAGGATTTGAATTGGCGGTAGGTAAACCGCGTGTGATCATGCAAGAGATCGATGGCAAGAAACACGAGCCTTTTGAAATTCTAACGGTTGAAGTGCCTGCCGAAAAACTTGGCCCTGTGATGGAGCTGGTCGGCGAACGCCGTGGCGAAATGCTGGAGATGAGTCCTCGCGGAGGTTTTACTCAGGTCACGTTTTCGATTCCGGCCCGAGGGTTGATTGGCATCCGTACTCGCATGCTCAACGCCACGCAAGGCGAAGCGATTATCAATCACCGCTTCGAGAGTTACAAGCCGATCTCTGGCGATCAACCTCGACGTACCAACGGCGTTTGTATTTCAAACGTCACTGGTAAATGTGTTGGATTTGCGTTGTTTGGTTTACAAGACCGCACTGATTTCTTTATTGCCCCTGGCGATGAAATTTATGAAGGCATGGTTGTTGGAGAAAACGCACGTGCCGAAGATATGATGGTCAATCCTTGTAAAGAAAAGAAACAGACCAATATCCGGGCGGCTGGTACCGATGATAATATCTCGCTGAAACCACCCCGCAAGATGTCATTGGAAGCGGCGTTGGAATATGTTGGCGAAGACGAATTGGTGGAGATCACACCCAACCATATTCGTATGCGTAAGATGCTTTTGAAAGAATCAGAACGCCGTCGATACAATCGCTAAACGAAACAGAAATCGCTAAATTGAAAACGCTGCAACAATTCATCTGATTGTTGCAGCGTTTTTTATAGTGATTCGTTACGATTGTTGTTGATTTAATCGGCCCAGTCGGGTTTGGGGAATTTACGAATCGCGCTGTAGCGGATGTAGCTGTCCCAAATGTCGCTGTTGCCATGCAGACGAGGATCACCGGTTTCTTTGAGATAGCCGTTCAGGTTCTCTTTCAGTTCAGAAAACACTTTGGCATGGCTAGTCGTGCCTGCAAGGTTTTCTAGGCACGATTGATCTTTGCGAATGTTGAAAAGTTCGTACTCTGGTCGGTGATCCACCGAGAGATGAAAATAGTACCCTAGCTTCGGATCGTTGCGGTTATTGATCAAAAACGTCAACGAAGGGCAAGCGTCAATATCGTGATAGCCGCCGTGCATCGGGCCAAGATTACCCTTGCCATCAAGCTTTTGCGGGGTTCCAGCAGGCCAGCGTTCTGGTTTGAAGTTGCGAATCAATAGATAGGTATCGGTCCGCACGCATCGCTGCGGATAGGTGTTATTGTTCCAGCGTGACGATGAATGACGTTCTCGGCTACTGTATTGATAGTCACGGGCAAACGAGGTGATGCCCGATTTATCGGAAAGTAGCAGCGGTAATAAACTTCGGCCTGTCATCGTAGGGGTGTCATCTTTGGCAGATGGATGCGTGACGCCAGCAGCTTCTAAAAAGGTGGGTGCCAAGTCAGTATGGCTGACCAAATCATCAACCACGCGGTTGCCAGGTATTTTATTGCCCCAGCGAATCGCCAGCGGCATGTGAATTCCATGTTCGTAGACGTTGGCTTTAGCCCGTGGAAAAGCCATGCCGTTATCGCTGGTCACCACGATGATGGTGTTGTCGAGTTCGCCTGACTTTTCCAATAAATCAATCATCTGGCCAAGATGCGTATCAAACCACTGGATCTCTAAGCAGTAGTCCAAAATGTCGTTGCGAATTTCTTCGGTGTCTGGCAAAAACTTGGGTACGTCAACTTTATCCAGCTTCAGCCCATGAACCAATCCGCTTCCTTTTTCAAAACTACGATGCGGTTCGTGCCCGCCGAACCAGAAGCAGAACGGTTTGCCATCGGGGCGTTTGCTCATAAAGTCTTCAAAGTTACCTGCGTAGTCAGTCGAGGCAATTCCCTTGGCCGGTTTTACTTTCAGCTTCTTAGAACTAAACGAAGGGCCTGCCGGGTTGCGAGTGCGGCCTGATGTTTTGAAGTTGCCTGGCCCCCATCCTTTGCCGGTATAACCAACGAAGTAACCGGCATCTTCTAACAAATCAGGGTAGACCGCGTACTTCGCGGGAAACGAACTGGCATGCGTGCCTGCTTGTTCTAACTGCCAAGGATACCGGCCGGTGAGAACCGTTGACCGCGATGGTGTGCAGCCAGGAGAACCGGTGATCGAGTTGTTGAACAACACACCTTCTTTAGCAATCCGATCAAAGTTGGGCGTGCTGATCGCCTCGTACCCATACGCCGAAGTATGTTGCCAGGCTTGATCGTCAGAAATAGCGAACAAGATGTTAGGGCGATCTGCGGCAGCCAGCACGGTGGTGGTCGCAAACAAGCTCAGAATTAAACAGCCAATCAGAGATTTGATTCGTTTCATCATTGGTCTCATGAAAGAAAAGGAAGAGGGAATTCGATGTTCGGTGACGGAAAGAATGCAGTCGGAAGTGTGCAAAAATAACACACAGGTATCATTGTACCTGCGTGTTACCAGCTTTGCATCTATTGTTAATGGTTTTACACAATTATGATTGGGAATAACCCAGATGTCCAACGCCAGGCAATCCGAGGGCCCAAACCTAGTTGTTTTTCGGCAAGATGAACGTGATTCACAAGATAAGTTTTGAATCTCAACCCTCTGTTCCCTCCGTGCCTCTGTGATTAAAACTCTTTCCTTCTTCCTTTCTTGGCGCCTTTGCGTGAGGAATCTTTATTGCCGAATTACAAATGTGTCAACCTTGCAAATCTCAAGCGCGAAGCGTATTTACACTTAGTTCTCGCTGACGCTTCGCGATTGAGATGATCTTCTCATTCTCTTCCTTCTTTCGTGTCTTAGTCCCTTCGCGGTAATCAATCGAAACCAGTCTGGCCTCTGATAGACGAACTTCGACCCCGACATCGTTTTGAATATGCTGGATTGAAGTGGCTTCGGCTCTTCAAAATCAATGACGGGCTCCCCTGCTTTCAAAAATTATTATCGTGTTGCAGTGCAAACACTGGCGAAGCTGCTGGCACCAATCATTCTATTGATCAATTACTGTCTTATCTCGGATGAAAACTTTCTGGAATTTTTTTTACGCTTTCGGACTCAATTCCTGTAGCCCCATAGGACGTATAGATCTACCATCCTCTCTATTTTCACATAGGCTAAGTGCGTGTTATTTTCCCTTACGAGAGATTCTTAAATCGATAAAAGGTTTTTTGTGTTTCTTGCAAAAATAGAAACGAAGTTTAACCAGTTTTAAAAAAATCTTAACTTATTCAGATCTTCACAATTGAAGAGAGGACTTAAGTTGTTTTTTGATGGGGAGATACGACTCGATCTGTTTGAATTTTCAAGGGTTGAAATGAAGGGTTTGGCGCTAGCAGTCAACAATCTATCGACAGGTTTAGAAGCAGCGTGCTAGCGTGTTACTCCATATCTACCAACAGGTTAGGTTAAATCATAGATAATGTGGTTGACTCAGAGTGCTACCACGATATATTGGGCTTTTGTCGTTGAGATTGATTCAACCTTGCCACAAGATATGGCGATACTCATTTTTAACGACACTAGATGTTGCGTTTTGTTTTGAAATGAGGCACAATATCTTGTGGGTGGTAGATGCCGCTCAGTATCGAAATTAATCGATTAGGGTTATTTTCGGTGTAATTTCCAACCTTCGAAGATCGGAGGAAGGATGACAGGAGTCTAATTGTTCCAAGCTGAACATTGGGTCACGGAAGACTGATACGCTTTCCCTGGGAATGTGTGTCGTTACGTGGTGTATTCCTTAATTCTTTCACCAATCTTCACAAACTCGAATGATTTTGACCGTTTGCGAAGAGAAATATCCTCAGTTATCACTCGATAGAGGCTCGCGACGAAAATGGAATCGAAAAAACGTACTCCCCCTAGTGCTCAACCGACCATAGATAAGCAGCTATTTGAAGGAATAGAAGTCATGACGACAGTTACCTCACAAGATCAAGCAATCACCCAAGTTGCCTTAGAAGTCCGTAAACGCGATGGTCGCATCACCCTGTTTGAACCTGGTTTGATCGAAAATGTGATTGATAAAGCATTTCGAGCAGAAATCGGCATTCCAGAAGATCAGGAGATCGAACCAACCTTAAATAATCAGGTTTCTGAAATTGCCGCCAATGTAATCGAGCAAGTTCGCAATCGACCGTTCAGCCGTGATGGAATCGATGTAGAGACCATCCAAGACGCGGTTGAAATTCAATTGATGCGTCACGGGCACTTCTCTGTCGCTCGTCGTTTCATCCTTTATCGTGAAGAGCACGCCAAACTACGTGCCTTGAAGGCGGTTGACTCAGGTGGATCACTCGACACTCCACGCATCATGGTCACTGGCGAAGATGGCAAGAAACACCCGTTTGATTCGACACGCTTGCGTCGTCGGGTTTACTCGGCCGTTCGTGGGCTAGAGCAAAACTGCTCTGCTGAAGAATTGGTCGAAGAAACCTATCGTTCACTCTACGATGGAATTACACCAAAAGAGATCTACCGTGCGATGATCCTGGCCTCACGGACTCGCATCGAACGTGACCCTGACTACGATAAAGTCGCTGGTCGGTTGATGTTGATGGTGATTTACAACGAATCACTAGGACACTTGCATCCCAAAGAAAAAATTAGCGATGTTTGTAAGGCAAAGTTTGCCGGTTACATTGCCAAGGGAGTCGAAGCGGGTCGTCTTTCAGATAAATTGCAAGGATATGATCTGGAAAAAATGGCCGCAGCACTTCGGCCAGAACGTGATGCAGCATTTCCGTACTTGGGCCTACAAACCATCTACGACCGATACTTGTTGCACATCGAAGGCACACGCATCGAAACTCCGCAATACTTTTGGATGCGAGTTGCGATGGGCTTGGCTTGGAATGAAGACAATAAAGAAGATCGAGCCATCGAATTCTATAACGTTTTGTCGACTTTCCGGTTCACTTCGGCAACGCCTACGTTGTTTAACTCGGGTACATTGCACCCTCAACTTAGCTCTTGCTATTTGAGCACGGTAAAAGACGATCTAGAACACATCTTCAAAGTTGTGTCAGACAACGCGATGCTTTCAAAATGGGCAGGCGGACTTGGTAACGACTGGACCAACGTGCGTGCTACCAACTCGCACATCAAGGGTACCAATGGTCAAAGCCAGGGCGTGATTCCATTCCTGAAAGTGGTCAACGATACTGCGATTGCCGTGAATCAAGGTGGCAAACGTAAAGGAGCAGTTTGCTCTTACTTAGAAACTTGGCATCTTGATATCGAAGAGTTCCTCGATCTTCGTAAGAACACCGGCGATGATCGTCGTCGTACCCACGATATGCATACCGCCAACTGGATTCCTGATTTGTTCATGAAACGGGTCATCAATAAGGAAGACTGGACCCTGTTTAGCCCTGAAGAAGTGCCTGAACTGCACGAAATCTACGGCAAAGAATTTGAAGAACTGTACGAGCACTACGAAAAAGAAGCAGAAGCAGGCAACATCCGCCTAACTCGTAAAATCCCAGCCGTTGATCTTTGGCGTAAAATGTTGACCCGAGTCTTTGAGACCGGACATCCTTGGATCACTTGGAAAGATCCATCCAATATCCGTTCGCCTCAAGATCACGTTGGCGTGGTGCATAGCAGTAACCTGTGTACTGAGATTTTGCTGAACACCTCTCGTGATGAAACCGCGGTTTGCAACTTGGGTAGCATCAACATGCTTGCTCATATTCGTGATGGCAAACTTGATCAAGAGAAACTTCGCAATACGGTGACCACTGCCATGCGAATGTTGGATAATGTGATTGATATCAATTTCTATCCAACGCCTGAAGCGAAAACCTCGAACTCACGTCATCGACCTATTGGGTTGGGCATGATGGGTTTCCAAGATGCGTTAAACGCCATGGGTTACAGCTACGCAAGTGACGAAGCGGTTGAGTTTGCTGATCGTAGCATGGAAGCCATTTCGTACTACGCACTGCTTGGTTCTTCGCAATTAGCGGCCGAACGTGGCACTTACGAAAGTTATGCTGGATCAAAATGGGATCGAGGTATCTTGCCAATTGATTCGATGGAACTCTTGCAAGAACAACGTGGCATGGAAGTTGATGTCGATACTAGCCAGACTATGGATTGGCAAGTTGTGCGAGACGCAATTGCCGAACATGGGATGCGTAATAGCAACGTGATGGCCATCGCTCCAACCGCAACCATTTCAACCATCATTGGTGTGACTCAATCGATTGAGCCAACTTACAAAAATCTGTTTGTGAAGAGCAATCTGTCTGGTGAATTCCCTCAGATTAATGTTCACATGGTTCAAGATCTTAAAGATCGCGGACTTTGGGACTCTGACATGGTTGAAGCCATCAAATACTACGATGGTGGTTTACAAGAAATTGACCGAGTGCCTGAAGACCTGAAACAACGGTACGTCACCGCGTTTGAAGTTGGTCCGCAGTGGTTGATTCACTGTGCGGCTCGCCGTCAGAAATGGATCGACATGGGTCAGTCACTCAACTTGTATCTGGCCGATCCAAGTGGCCGTAAGCTACATGACATGTACATGCTGGCTTGGACCACTGGTTTGAAAACCACGTATTACCTACGCACGCTGAGCGCCACACAAGTTGAGAAATCAACCGTGGATGTCAACCGCTTTGGAATCCAACCTCGTTGGATGAAGAGCACCAGTGCTTCTTCGAATATCGAACTCGACCGAGCCATTGAAAACCCCGAAGAGACTCCTGCTTCAAGTGTTTGCAACTTGGACGGAGACTGTGAGTCTTGCCAGTAAATACCCGTTAAGCCTAGAGTTCAGGCTGGTTCATTTGGAATCAGCCTGACTTTATTATCTGTCTATAAAATTACCCTACAACAACACCTGGAGAGATACGATGTCCGCATCCAGCCCTGAATTTGATTCCAAAGCGATTGGCGCCGATCGCGTGCGAGCTAACGATAAACGTCTGATTAACTGTCATCAAGTTGATGTCAACCAATTGATGCCGCTCAAGTACAATTGGGCCTGGGAACATTATATAAACGGTTGCGCCAATCATTGGATGCCTACCGAAGTTCCTATGACCAAAGATATTGAGACCTGGCGATCCGATAAACTAACCGATGACGAACGACTGGTCATCATGCGAAACCTGGGTTTCTTCTCCACCGCAGAAAGCCTGGTTGGTAACAACTTAGTATTGGCCATCTTCAAGCATGTGACGAATCCAGAATGTCGTCAGTACCTGCTTCGCCAAGCGTTTGAAGAAGCGGTTCATTCGCATACCTTCCTGTATGTGGTTGAAAGCCTGGGCCTCGATGAAGGCGATATCTACAACATGTATCATGAAGTCCCATCGATTGCTCGCAAAGATGACTTCGAGATGAAGTTGACTGCCGATGTGATGAAAGAAGATTTCAGCACCGAAACTTTTGAGGGTGCCCAAACCTTCCTGAAAAACCTGATCGGTTACTACATCATCATGGAAGGCATTTTCTTCTATACCGGGTTTGTGATGGTACTGTCGTTCCATCGCCGAAACTTGATGACTGGTATTGGAGAACAATTCCAATATATCTTGCGAGATGAAACCATTCACTTGAATTTTGGTATCGACTTGATTAATGGAATCAAAGAAGAGAACCCAGAGCTATGGACTCCAGAGTTTCAACAAGAAATCATCGATCTAGTTAAAGAATCTGTTCAGTTGGAGATCGAATACTCGACAGCCTGCTTGCCGAATGGAATTCTTGGCTTGAATAGTGAGCTTTTTGAAGAATATGTACAACATATCGCAGATCGTCGTTTAGAACGCGTTGGTTTGCCTCGTCAGTTTGGTGATAAGAAAAATCCATTCCCATGGATGAGCGAAACAATTGACTTGTCGAAAGAGAAAAACTTCTTTGAAACACGAGTCACCGAATATCAAGTATCTGGGGCCCTGAACTGGGACTAGTTCAGTCGGTTTGATCTTCGTTGGAAGATGAGCAAAATACATAAAGATCAGGCTGAGTTCGCTCGGTCTGATCTTTTTTCTGCGCAATCGTCAGAAATTACTGGCTGTCTCGCTTTTTTTGAGACCAAGACCTGTCTCTCAATTGCGAACAAGTATAATATGAATGCGTAGTAAGTACCCCCTTTCCCGCTTGGATTTTACAATGCGTGCGAAACGCCATATTGGTTTGCCGATCACCCTGGCCGTGATTATGATCGTGCTGTTGATCGTACTCATCATCGGCTGGGTCTGGATTACGGTGCATGGTGCTTACAATAACGCGAATGACGCACCCTTTTATTGGACTTTTCTCCCCATCGGGTCGATCTTTCTGTTGACCATCTTGGCCGGTGTGATCACGTATTTAGTGCTTGCGATTAAAGCGATCAATTTAAATCAACGTCAAGCCAATTTTATCGATAGCGTGACCCATGAACTAAAAAGCCCAATTGCTTCTTTGAAACTGTTTCTGCAAACCCTGAATCGACGCAGTGTTAGCGAAGCAGAAAAAAGTAAGTTCTACGGAACGATGCTCGACGATGTTGAGCGATTGGACCATTTGATTAATCATCTACTCGATGCTGGCCGGTTGGATAAAGAACGCGACGATGCAGAAGTGGAAGAGATTCGCCTCGATAAACTATTAGAAAGTTGTGCCGAGGCAACCACGTTGTTGTATCGTATTCCTGAATCTGTGGTAACGCTCGAACTTCAACCATGTGTGCTTCAAAGCTGCCGAGGTGATCTCGATATTTTATTTCGGAATTTGATCGACAACGCGGTAAAATACTCAGGTACCGATGCCCAGGTAGAAGTTGGGTTGAGTATTGATGCCCAACAAGTGGCGACGATACGAATCACGGATAACGGCCCCGGAATTCCCGAACAAATGCGGCGAAAGATCTTTGGGCGGTTCTTTCGTTTAGGCATGGAGCTACAACGCAAAAAACCAGGCACAGGCCTTGGTTTGTACATTGTCCGCACGCTAGTTCGTCGACTCAGGGGAACCATCACCGTGCTTGATGCCCCCAGCGGAACTGGCACCATGTTTGTGGTTACCCTCCCTCAGGTCCAACTGACTACGGATCAGTTGAACTCAAACCACCAAGCTTCAAACGTCAATCGGTCGAAGGAACAACCGTCGTGAATCACTCGGACAAATTGCCCGCTCATACCCATATTCTAGTGGTCGAAGATGAAGAGCATCTAGCAACTGGCATTCGATTTAATCTCGAAGCCGAAGGCTATCAAGTCACCGTTGCAACGGATGGGCACACCTCGCTAAAGCATGTAGAAGAGCATCCAGGCGAAGTCGATCTGGTGATTCTTGACTTGATGCTGCCCGGCATGAGCGGCTATGAAGTCTGCGAGACCTTACGTGCCAAGGGCGAAGAAATGCCCATTTTGATTCTTAGCGCCAGAACCTTGCCGGAAGATCGTACGCGTGGGTTCGATCTCGGTGCAGATCAATACATGATGAAACCGTTTGATCTTGACGAGTTTCTGAGTCGTGTTAAAAATCTGTTTGCCATTCGCAACCGCAGTCGCAAGCAGATTGTTCCAAAGCAAGACAGTTTAAAGCAAATCACCATCGGCACAGCCACAGTCAACTTCGAGACCCATCAAGTCACCAGCGGCGACAAAACCGTGCGTTTGACCCAACTAGAGTCTAAACTATTACTCTACTTCTGCGAAAACGAAAACCGGATCATTCCACGCAACGAACTGCTTGAAAACATTTGGGAAATGCCCGGCAACATCAACACTAGGGCGCCCGACCAATTCATCCGCCGCTTACGCAAGATGTTTGAAGTGGACCCCTCTCAACCTCAACACTTCATCACCATCCGAGACGCCGGGTACCAGTTTATTGGGAATCAAGAAGACGCGGTGGAAGAAACTGATTCGGATAATAGTTAGTACTCCGAGTGGCGTTTGATTGATTCATCAGTGGCGCAAAGAAATAGGCCAGATTCAAACGGTGTTGAATCTGGCCTATCTATAAACGTCAGAAGTGATTGTTCGCAGCTAAAAGCTTAATCAATCACCGAGCCATCGGCACTTTTCTTTTTGTAGTCGACTACGTCCCAGGCTAAGCCGCAGACTTTCATCAGGCGGATGATGTTGTAGGTGATATCGATTTCCCACCATTTGTGTCCATGCATGGCCATGCGTGGATAGGCGTGGTGATTGTTGTGCCAGCCTTCGCCGAAGGCCATCAGACCAACCCACCACAGGTTCGTACTTTTGTCGGTGGTTTCGTAGTTGCGATATCCCCAGATATGTGTTGCCGAGTTCACAAGCCAAGTGTTGTGCAAAACTGCGGTTAAACGGAAGAACATTCCCCAGATGACTAATGAGGCGGCGAATTGGAACCCACCGAAGTAATATCCGATCGCTGCGAAAGCGACACCCATTAACACGTGCCAGACAATGAATGTCTTATGGAAGAACATCATGACTGGATCTTTGAGGAAGTCAGGAGCCCAGCGTTTGTACAAGGCTTGATGTTCTTCAGGAACGCGTTGTGGAAAGAGCCACATCATGTGAGCCCACCAACCACCTTCGTGCGGAGAGTGAGGATCGCCTTCTTGATCGCTATGAGCATGATGCTTGCGGTGCATGGCAACCCAGTCGAGTGCCGACCCTTCGCCTGCTAGTCCGCCAATAAAGGCAAACGCATGTTTGACCCAAGGGTAAGTTTTGAAACCGTTATGGGTTAGCAATCGATGGAAGCCGAGCGTGATTCCGATACAGCCATTCAGAAAGTACAGTACGACAAAGATCGCCACGCCAGTCCAACTAAACAGGTAGGGGAAAAGTGCGCCGATTGCACCGAGATGCAGTAAGCCAATCCAAAGAACGATAGGCCAAGAGACCCCTTTTTCATATCGTTCGGCATAAGTCCGCACCCAACTCAATTCTTCTTCAGTGGTCAGAGTGTCTGACTCATTGATATTGGACCTATCCCATATTTCATGATCTTCAACCGTAGCATCATTCAATGTTGCGGTGTCGACTGTGTTTTCTTCTTCAGAAACGGTAGCCATAAAGCTAATCCTCTGCTTGGGGGTAATTCAAAGTAAACTCTTCAAACAGCGTGAGTTTTTTATGTCTCGTGATGGATGAATTGTAATGGTTTTCTTTGAGAACCGGGTATGCAGTATGTTTCAGTTCCGTAATAGTTGTGTAATAGCTACCAGATCAGTCGCCGAAAAGCGGTTTACCACAACGGTTTAGGTGCATTTAGAGGTCGCCCCGCACCCTAGGCGAAGGGTGCAGGACAGAGCACATTAGAATTACGCGGCAACCTTTTGGCTTTTAACTACTTTTTGCATGTAGGATGGCGTATGAATAATCCCATCGAAGTTGTAGCCAAAAAATTGAGCATCATCGGCAAGTTGATCGCCAACAAACTCTGCTAATTGATCAGAATAATAGGTGCGATAGTCGCGGTGTTTTGAAGGCCCTATATGTGAAAGCTGGCCCTCCATTCCAAGTATATCTAAGATGTAATTGGTATCCTCTGCTAAGGATTCAAACCGACCAACAAAGTCAACAATGCAGTTGCCTTGAGCATCGGCTACAAATTGCTTTTGTCGTCCTTTATTTGGTTTATTTAAATACCAATAAATAAACTCCTCAAATGATTTTCCTTTCACTTGTTTGTGGCGTTTGTTATTTGTACTTTCAAGAACAAAGTGGTATTGAGATACCAGGGCATCCCAAGGATTCCTGACAATTGCAAACTTGAAGAGAGAATTATAAACATCTCGTGGAAAATGTTTGCGGATTGTTGCAGCGGTCGAATGACCACGGAAGCGTTTACTACGATAGGGTCCATAGTGGTTCACCCGAATTTTAATCATCTCTAGTAAGCGGTTTACCAGATATGTCCGGGGGTCTTCTGAAACCGATACAAGAACATTACCTAGACTCTTTCCTCCGGTTTTAGGAACATGAATGAAGAGAAAGTTCTTTTCGTACGAAATTAAGCACATTGTTTGATAATACCTTGTTTTGATACTTGGCGGATCTCAGAGTGAAGCGAATCTAGCGGGACTCTAGATTTGAATCAAGATCATATTGCAACATCAGTGCTAGCAGCAGGGCGTCAGTCTTCATAATAGTACCCCCGATTTTTGTCCGACGATTCGCACATCTAGAAATGAAATTTAGTCTAAATAACTAGTTACAATTTGAGACTTGATCATGCGATAAGCATAATTCTAGAGAGACTGAATGTCTTGATCTCCACGGATCACACGTATTATTTCCACTTGGGCATCCAGATAGCGAAAGAAGATCACATAATGGCCCAGGTAGTTGCTTACGGCTTGTTCACCACAGCATCAGTTTTTGCTTCTTCTTTTGGCAATACACCCACTACCGGTTTTAGTTCACGGACCCAGATATTGCGGAAGCGGACAGGGTTGCCGTGGAATTGAAGTGAGATTGATTCTTTGGCCGCATGTTTTTGATAATGGGGTGGTTGATCCCAGAAAGTGCCGCCGAGCATTTGGAATTGATTTTGCACAACTACGCCATTGTGTAAAACGGTGATAAAACCTGGTTGAGCCAGCTTGCCAGCATCGTCAAATTTCGGTGCATTAAAGATGATATCATACGTTTGCCACTTGCCAGGGCCACGTGTGGCATTGACCAGCGGGGGAGTCTGTTTGTAAATCGAGGCCGCTTGTCCATCAAAATAGGTCGCATTTTTATAGGAATCAAGGATTTGCACTTCATAGCGGCCCATGAAGTAGACGCCGCTGTTGCCGCGACCTTGCCCGGTGCCTTTGACTTCTGCCGGCGAGGCCCATTCGAGATGTAACTGAATATCACCAAATTTCTGCTTAGACTCGATCCCCGATTTGTTTGAGATCGCGTAACCATCTTCGATAATCCAGTTTTCGCCCTGGTTCCAAGCGGATAAATCTTTGCCATCAAACAATACGATTGCATCGGAAGGCGCCGAGCCGTTTTCTCCAGGGACAACCACTTTGGGTTCTTCCCACTTGATTCCACTCTTCCATTCATCAGCAAAAGTCGTGCTAGTAAGCGCCGATAGTGAAATTGCCAGTAATAGAGCGGGGGCATAAAAGCGATTACGCATAATAGTAAAAATCTCCTGATAAAAATATGTTTAACTAAGTGAATAATAAATATACGAGTCCTGCCAAACATGGTATTCTAGTTGAATCTCGTGGGAGAATCCAACACCTACGTGGAACTACTTTCAAGAATCGATTTTTAAGTATTGCCTCTTTATTAACGTATTTTCACCTATAAAGAAGATTGAACATGCTTGACTGGTTTTCAGATGTCCTTGCCCAGGTCACCTCTACTATCGATGAGAGAAGAGTTGAGAGAAGAGCTGACCCTGAATTATTGAATCTGCTTCGTGCAAGTTTGCGAGAGCATGAGATTCTGTATGACAGCGCAGCAATCATTGGCAAAGCACATGTACCAACTTTAAGCAGATCACGCTTCAAATCGAAGATGCTCGAATTGCAAAAAGGATTATTGATCAAGGTCTTTATCGAAATCGGTTCGAGTGATCGCCGGTGGAGCCGCGAAGAGATCGAGATGTCGACCGTGTTGTTCGAGTTCCTCTGGGGGAATCGAACCAGCATGGTGCAAGCGAAAAAAAACATTGAAAAAATTACGCTCCAGGCGCGAAGCTTGAGTTGGAATGATCTAGTCAAACCGTTTCGACAAATTTCAGCACTGCATGATAACCGCGCTGAACTTGAGAACCTTACTTTGCGGATTGCTGGTTTAATAGCCAGAGCAAATGGAGTGGTTTGCTTGGAAGAGACCCGTTGTATGGAGAATATCCAGCAAGAGTTACGCAGTGCATTGTATCGAAAAGAGGGAGAAAACTCCAAGCAGCAAAGACTGGTTCCAGCGGTTGACGTGGAAGAAAAATCCAATGGAAAGCAGGAGCAGGATGAGCAAGAGTCGGTCGATAAAGATCAGATGCTTGCAGACGCCCAAGAAGAACTGGCAACTTTAGTAGGGCTTGAAGAAGTTAAAAATGAAATCCGCTTGTTGATCGATTTTTTGAAAATTCAAGTGGCACGAGAAAGTCACGGAATCCCTCGAACCGATATTAGTTTGCACATGGTGTTCTGCGGCAACCCAGGCACCGGTAAAACCACCGTGGCGAGAATCATCGGTCACATTCTGTGTGGATTGAATTTCCTCGAAAAAGGGCACACCATCGAGACCGACCGCTCTGGGTTAGTCGCCGGCTATGCTGGACGAACAGGCACAAAAACAAATGAACGAATCGACGAAGCGAAGGATGGCGTGTTGTTTATCGACGAAGCTTACAGTCTTTCTTCGGAGAATACGGAAGATGTGTATGGCGAAGAAGCGGTTCAAGTGTTGTTAAAACGGATGGAGGATGAACGCAATAGTTTAGTTGTAATTCTGGCCGGGTATCCTAAGCCGATGAAGAGCATGATTCGGTCGAACCCTGGTCTTTCGTCTCGATTTCAGCGGACATTTGTTTTCCCAGATTATAACGCGGAGAGCATGTTGGAGATTTTCAACCTGATGTGCCAAAAACACCATTATCGTTATACTAGAAAAGCAAAAGAAAAACTGCTGGCACATTTCCATCAAGCTTGGCTTGATCGTGACGAGCATTTCGGCAATGGGCGATTTGTGAGAAACGTGTTTGAAAAATCCATTCGTCACATGTCGAGCCGTCTGGTATTAGTCACACCTCCTTTGACAAAAAAACTATTGACGACAATTGTTGACGAAGATATTCGATATAAATCTTCGAAGCATAGCGAAAAGGCAACCTAACGGTGCGTTTAGAATTAAACTGTCCGAACTGCTCTTGGCATATTGTGTGTGACAAGAATGAGATGCTCCGCTGGTTACATTCCATCGGTATGTTGCGCCGCGAAGAAAAACCGAGCGAGTCTATCGTCATCGAACTCTTTCGCAAAAGTGCAGGCAAGTTTAGCTGTCGCGATTGTGAAAGCACCGGCTTACGAACTGATATCCCTCGTGAAGACGAGGAAGATTGGGGCCAAGCACGTGTTTGTTCGGTTTGCCGAAAAATAATTCTGGCTGAACGCTTAGAGATATTCCCTGATTCAACCACATGCGCCGCGTGTAAAGATCAAGAAGAAAACCCTGCGGACCACATGATTCCTGAATTCTGCCCGAAGTGCGGTGATATTATGACCATGAAAACCACCGGCGGCTCCGGCACAACCCAATACCGGTTGAAATGCCCTTCCTGTCGATAAGATGAATAATTTAATGCTTAAACGAATTGAAAATAGAATCTTCCTTCATTGTTTCATCTATTGTTTGACTTTTCAGTTGATTGGTTGTGCCGAGCCAGAGCTTGAAGAAGTGGTGGTAGAAGAAGAAGCGGTGGTTGAGATACTAGAGCCTAGTTTTGAAACACAACTGGCAGCGGTTCAAGCTGGCGACTCCGATGAAATCAAAATTCTGCAAACAGCATTAACTTATGAGCAGTTAATGCAAATCAAAGAATTGACTGAATTGCGGCACTTACGATTAGATCGTACTCTGATCGATCTAGAAGTTGCCAGCCAATTGAAGACGCTGGCATCTCTTGAGATCATTAATCTCCCTGCTTCGAACTGTACCGATGAAGCAATTGCTGAATTGGTTCAGTTGCCAAAATTAACCCTGCTGCGGATTGGAAGCCAGCGTCTTACCGATGCCAGTATACGCACGATCTCTGCCTGTGATTCGATTTTGTATTTGCATGTTATCAACGCCCCGATCACAGATGCCTGCATTGATGACCTAAGTAAAATGACGCAACTAGAGTCCTTTTATCTAGACCATACCCAAGTAACTGATCAAGGGATGGCCAAGCTGCTCAAGGCCTTGCCTGAGTTGCATGTGCACATTAATGATACGCACTTGCCTGGGCAAGAACATAAACATTAGTGAAGTGGCTTCACTCCTCTTCTTTTGGAGATTCGTCTTCTTGATCAGGTGAGATTACCTCTTCTTGGTCAGGTGAGGTTGTCTCTTCGTGCGAGTCTATTTCTGTTTCATTGAACTCTATATCGATTGTGGGTGGATCAAATTCTAGGTCGAATTCATCCTCTAGAGAAGACCGAAAAAGAAACTCTTCTTTGGTGAACTCCTCGGTGTAGTCATCCTCAGTATCAAATTGCCAATCTGCTCCATGGTAAGTCATGGTTGCAGTTCCATTTTCAGGGTCATCATTGGTTAATTTATAGCGTACCGATGTTCTCGTTTTGTCGAGTAGAGCTTGACCTACATCTGAAGCAGGAAGGCTATCATTTTCTTCGATGTAAGTTCGGATTTCTTGTCTCGCATTCTCAATGCTTCCAACTTGAAGGGTCGCGTTGACACCTGCACTAACAAATAAGTAAGTCATTACCAATCCATAACCAATTGTTCCTAGGAATATCGTACCCAGTAAACTTATGGCTGACCCTGCAATCGCAAACCCACGCGGTGCTTTCAATAGCCCAATCAATGAAACCAGCAATGCAATAGGTGATAGGAGCCCACAGGATATAAATCCAACCAGAGAGAAAATAAACCCAACAAGACCCATTGTGTTGGTTTCTTTAGGGCTGCCGGCACTGTTTTGATACTGGTTCATGGTTATGATTGATCCTTTGATGGCCTGAGATTGTCTTCTGCTTAGTTATAGTTATATCGCAAATCTACTTGCCAATAAACTAGGTGGTCTATTGCAACAGGTTACAGGGGGCAAGTATAGAAAGCTTATTGGCTGTGTAGCACAATTGCTTATGAATTTGTTAAGATGAGAAAAACTGAATTGCTTTTTGCATTGCTTAATCAAAATCCAGGATATAAAAATGCCGCCAGAATATAACCCGCTCACGCCAGAAGAATCGCATGTGATTTTAGATAAAGGAACCGAGCGAGCTTTTGTTGGTGAGTATACCGACTTAAAAGATGCAGGCACTTTTATCTGCCGCCAATGCAATGCTGCCCTGTATAAATCAGATACAAAGTTTAACAGCGGCTGTGGCTGGCCAAGTTTTGATGATGATCTACCTGATACGGTAGAGCGTGTACCGGACGCCGATGGTAGCCGCATTGAAATTGTCTGCAACAATTGCAAAGGACACTTGGGCCATGTTTTTCATGGCGAGAAAATGACCGAGAAGGACACCCGGCATTGCGTGAATTCAATTTCCATCAAATTTGTGGCACATGGCACTGATTTACCGACCGTGATTTCCGCAACTAAAGATTAGCTCGCAGCAGGTGGCGTTCTCTTTCTCAGAAGTCCCCTCGGCATAGATCGTTAAAAAAGGTAAACTCGTCCACTCTCATAGTTTCACACCCGTGAAATCGAGTTGATGATCTACGAAGAATTATTTGAAGGATATATTAAGCAAGCATGGTAGAACAACCAGCGGCAGAAGTCGAAGAAACAATTCCTGAAGTGGTATTTACTGTCGAGGCAGCGAGCTTAGACGAAGATGGCTATGCAAGCATCTGGAATATCGCCTCGGCATCGATGCAAGGGGATACAGACAAAACGCGGTTTTTGGCCAGCAAACTACTCGGATTTCTTTGCAAGCAACAATGCCCGTACATTGTGGCAAGTTCAGCAGACGTGAAATATCTCGACGAATTCTACGAACGCGATAACACGCTACTCACCGATTGGACACCAGAAAGCGACAAAGTCGACGTGGTTTCACAGGCCGCCTATGTGCCATTTGATCTATTCAAAAACTTTCTGGAAAACAATAAGTTCAAGATTTCTGGAAAATACAACCCTCGACGTAGTTCACGTGAAGTGTGGTTCAACGAAACCTGGAGCGTTGGGTAGTGGATTGAAAAGCCTTTTATTGCCAGTTTGGGGTGATAAAGGGCCGATTCTCAAAGCATAGATGCAATCGGTTTTCGGTTCTGGTAGAATGTGGGCTCGTTTTGCCCACCTATTCACCTTCCCCTTTTTCTTGTTGAGGAACGACTCCCGTGAAATCAAGAACTCGCATCGTGATTGCGACTTTAGCATTGGCCGTGATTAGCACCGCTGGCTATGGCTTTTACCAAGTTGTGACAACTGGTGCCAGCATGACTGCCGCCGCCAGTAAGTTGCTTGCATCGCTCGATGAAGAACAAAAGAAAACCACACTGCTCGATTATGAATCTGAGAAACGTGTGGGCTGGCACTTCATCCCTAAAGATGAACGCAAAGGCCTGCAAATCAAATTCATGAACAAGAAACAGCGTAAACTAACCCATGACTTGCTAAAGGTCACTCTCAGTGAAGCTGGCTACAGCAAAACCAAACGCATCATGGAAATGGAAGCGTTATTGGGTCATCTACAAGCTGGCAAAAAAGGCCCTATCCGAGATGTCGAGCGTTACTACGTGACCATTTTTGGCGAACCGGGTGCTGACAGTAAATGGGGACTCAGCTTTGAAGGCCATCACCTGTCACTCAACTTTGTAGTCGACAACAACGAAGTCGTTTCCTCGAGCCCTCAATTCTTTGCTACCAATCCAGGAACGATTCAAGATGATTATATTCCTGAATTCAAAAAGGGCGAGCGAGTATTGGCCAAAGAAGAGTTACTGGCTTTCGAGTTAGTCAACGCATTAGATGCTGACCAATTGAAAGTGGCTTTGATCGCAGAAAAAGCTCCACGCGAAATTCGCGCTGCTGGCGAAGCACAACCACCAAGTGAAGAAGCAGCCGGTATTGCTGTTGCTGACTTGAATGAAGCACAACGTGAAATCATGAAGCAACTGGTCACCGAATACATTCGCATCGTACCAAATGATGTGGTTGCCGAACGTGGCCGTCGCTTGATCGAAGCCGATCCGAAGAAGATTCACTTCGCTTGGGCCGGTGCTACCGAAGAAGGAATCGGTCACTATTACCGAATTCAAGGACCAACCTTCCTGATCGAATTTGTCAACACGCAACCAGATCAAGCAGGCAACCCTGCCAATCATGTTCACTGTGTCTGGCGAGATATGAACGGTGACTTTGATTTGCCAATCAAATAAGCATTGCTAACCGAAAAATAATAAAAACGGCCAAGGCAAGTTAATTTGCCTTGGCCGTTTCTGTTTCTTGTGACCGATTATTCGATCTCGTCGGCAGGTTCCGTGAGCACTTGCAACATGGCCTCGACACTTTGTGTTTCTTCGCTGACAACAAAGTTTGCGCCAGAGCTCATAAGGCGAGAGACAGAGGATTGGTATCGGCAACGCACAACTATCTTACATTCGTTGTTTAAGCGTTGGATCTGCTTGAGTATCGCTACGCTGGCTTCATCTTCTGGCACGCATATTACTACCAGAGTAGCTTGCTGAATGTTGGCACGATACAAAGTGGCCGCATCACTGGCATCTCCACTCACCGCATGGAAACCTTGTTGTTCAAACGGTTGTAAGTTCAAAGGGCTACGATCAATCATGCAAACTTCATGGCCAATGGTTTCTAAGTAAGAAGCAATCCGCGAGCCAACAGGCCCAATGCCAATCACAATCGAATAGTTGGAAGCAACATAAAGTGAAGCTTGTGAGTCTTCTAGATTGGTTTCGGCCGCTCCTGCACGAGCCGTACGACGCAACCCATAACGCAGCAGTAATGGCGAAAGCATGAGTGAAGCCAGCGAAACGGCAACAAACTGTTGGGCTGTTACCTCTTCAAGATTCATCAAGGCGATAAATACAAAGGCAAATTCTCCGACATGGGCTAAGCCAATTCCCGTGGCCATTGATGAGTGCCAACTTAAGCGTGTCAATTTTAAGGCCAGAGTCGCTGCAATCGCTTTGATAAATAGCAGCGCGATTAACATGCCCAGTAATTGCAAAGGTTGAGCAATGACTGTCTCTGGTTTTAATAAGAGCCCCAGACTCACAAAAAATACGACAGCAAATATCTCACGAAACGGCATCACTAGCGCATCAAACTGTGTGGTCCAGCGATTGCCGCTCAGCATCAACCCGGCTGCGAATGCGCCAACTGCTGCTGGTAACCCAAGTTTATGGGCCGCAAACGTAACCCCGCCCAAAACAACGATGGCCGCCAATGCCACGAGTTCAGGACTACGATAACTGACCAGATGTGGAATCAACCATTTGGCGAGAACCCATCGTGTTACTACGACCGATAACACGAATGCAAATGAGTTGAAGATCAGTTGTAAATATGCGAACAAACTCGGCGAATCACCAGCGTCTAATAACGGAATCACTAACAACAATGGCACCAAGGCAATATCTTGAAACAGTAAAATTCCAATCGCATGCCGGCCATCTTTTGTGTTGGTGCGTCCCCATTCTGCCAGCGTTTTGAACACCAGCACCGTTGAACTAAACGCAACGGCAGTTCCTATCAGAATCGCGGTTCGCCAGTCTGACCCGAGTGCGAAGAGTGCCACTGATATCGGAATCACTACCAGCAGCATTTGCACACTGCCACCGACAAAGATATGTCGACTGAGTTTTAATAATTCATCCAGCGAGAATTCAAGCCCAATCGCAAACAACAGAAAAAATACACCCGCTTCTGCCAGTTGGCCGATGTACTTGCTTTCTTGGACGACCCCCGTTGCTGTCAGCAAAATGCCGACCAGCATGTAACCAATCAGAATGGGAACGCGCAGACGTTTGCACACCAGGCCAGCGACTAGGCCCGATGTCAGAATTATCAGCAAATCGTAAATTACATGGTCATTCATGGTGCTTGTACATTGCTTGGTGTGTCATTTCTCTATTGTAGCCGAAGGGCTTCGTTTTTCTCTAAAAAACTTTCTTGCTTCCAAGGAAAATGATTTTCTAGTTGACATAATGTTTATACATTAGGGTCATTCTGATAACAGCGGTTCTTTAAAAGTAAAGGTATCAACAGCGATGAATGGAAAAATGAAAATTCTAGGGATTCATGGTCTCGGCGATCATCGAACGCTTCCTTGGAAAAAAGAATGGAGTGATGCCGTAAAGAAGAGCTTTCCGAATCAAGAAAACGTAGAGCTTGAGTTCGAGTTTTTAAGTTATGACGATATCTTTGATGAAATTGATCTTTCAGCTTGGCAAATAACAAAAGCAGTTGCCAAACTATTGGGCAGCGGCATCGGCTCATTATTTGGGCGTCGCAGTCGAGTATTCGGTGACCGTCTCAAGAAACAACTACGATGGAAAGCCGGTTATGTGGTCGCCTGGGTTGAAAACGAAGAATTTCAAAGGCGAACTCGAAAGTGTGTGCTCGATGCAATCAAGAAATATCAGCCCGATGTGGTTTTGGCCCATAGCCTGGGTTCTCTCGTAAGTTACAACGCTTTATCGCACGCTGATGCAACGAAAAGGAAGTTGCCAGAACTACTAAGAGACATCACGTATGTCAGCTTGGGTTCACAGATTGGTAACCCGTTTGTGGTGAAGAATCTCACTCCAGGCAGAATTACCCCGCTGGATGTAAGTCGGTGGTATCACTTGTATAACGAAGAGGATGGGGTGCTGACTTCTCCAATTCGTTTGCTTGATGCCGAAAATTATGAGCAAGTCGAAACGTACTTTAATCTTGATGACTGGTTTGATCACGCACCTACTTCTTATTTAAGTCACCCGGCAACCGTTGATCGCGTGTGGCGACCACTCTCGAAAATTCATGAAGCTAGGGACTCTGAAACGGATGATGCCGTTGTCCAAATGGCAAAAAAAGTCGAGCAACGAAAACCAAGAAAACGGGCCGTGTTGATTGGAATTAATGATTACCCAAGGGAATCTGATCGCTTGCAAGGTTGCGTGAACGATGTCTTCTTGATGAGTTCGGTATTGCAAGAATGTGAGTTTGCACCTGATCAAATTCGCATCTGCCTGAATGACCGGGCAACTGCCGCTGGGATTACCGAACGACTCAGGTGGCTACTGGATGACCCAATGCCTGGCGATGAGTTAGTGTTTTACTATAGCGGCCATGGAGCTCAGCTTAGCAGTTACGGCATTGGGGATACAATTGATCACATGGACGAGACCTTGGTCCCTTATGATTTCGATTGGACACCAGAAACGTGTGTGACCGACGACCAGATATTTGGACTCTATAGCCAACTTCCGTACGACACGCAATTGGCAATGATCTTTGATTGTTGTCACTCTGGCGGCATTCATCGTGCTGGCAGTTTAACTGCCCGCGGGATTGATCCGCCCGATGATATCCGCCACCGTTCGATGCAATGGGATAAAAAGCACAAAATGTGGGTAGAACGCAAGATGACTATGATCAATAAAGACTTTTCATCTGAGTCATCAGTCATGGATCAATTCTGCGGAAAAAATCGGGGCACTTATCGAATCGGCAGGGCCATGGAACTAAGGCAAACGAGTGATAAGGCTTACAAAAAACTAGCAAAACAAAGTGACAAACCCATCGGCCCTTATTTGCCGATGGTGATTGAAGCCTGCCAAGAAAACGAATACGCCTACGAATATCGTCACGGTGTGACAAGCTATGGTGCCTTTACTTATTCACTGGCCAATATCTTGCGAGAGAAAAAATCGATTTCCTTCAAGCAACTTATCTCAAAGGCAAAAACCCGTTTGAAAAAGTTGAATTATGATCAAAAACCACAGATATTAGGCCCCAAGAATTTGATAGACGCCAAAGTGCCATGGGTGGTGAAGTGAGAATTATTTATGCACAGCAGTCAACCGACTGTTGAAGTGTAAAAAGATGTAACCACGAAGGCTCAAAGACACAAAGAAGAAAGAATGTAATTTGAAATAGAACGAAAACCATTAGCAAATCATTGCTTTTTGGGTGCCACTGGAATCTTGCCAGTGTGTGCTGCGATTGGATCGAATCTCATGTGGAATTTCAACACAAGTTGAGATTTATGAAATCCTGTCGTATCTAAAAAACGCGGGTGGTTAGAGAAAATTCAATTTCACGGCATCGAACACTTTTTCTTTCGGGTAGCACCGCCGTCGATTCCGGAGTTGGCAATGCTTCGGGATCAAACGTATTCGGAACGTCGTCGGTGTGGCCGTAGGCCATCAGAGGTTACAGCGGCCAAGATTTATCGAATTCAATTGGAATCCCCAAGCTAGTTTGGGCCTTAATTTATAGGGGAATAATGGGAAACTCACTAACCTCTAATCGACCCCGACGTCGTTTTAAATGAGCGTGATTCCAGTGGTATGCGTTCACCAAAACCGATGACTCGGTTACCCATAACATGGAAACATCACATATCGTTTCGCTCAATGTAGATACAAGTGATCCCTAGCATGATGACGATGAAAATTGTGCTGTTGATGATGGGGCTCCAGATATCCATTGACTCCCTTGATGTGCGAAGTTCGTTTGTTCCAGGACCAAGGGCCACAGTTTCCTTCTCCATGATGAGATATCTTACAACATTCCCAAGTTCACCTGGTTTCGGGAAGATCGTGTGTAAAGGTTTGATTCCATACCAATAAATCGTTAATACGGTATCTGGGTTCGGATTGTATTCCCCATTTTTGTTCTTATCCGTGAGTCCATATTTTGTAATCCGATTGATTCTATCAGCGACCCATATTTCATCATCAGCAAAAGTGAAACCTGAAATATCACCGCTGAGATAGTCCGTTTGTTTTGATTGTGTGTCTAAGGTCCACATCGTTCCATCGTGGAACAAGATGCCAAAGTGTTGGCCATCATCACTACAGGCTGCCAAATAGGGCTCACTTTTGCCTGCGGGATGATATTCTTTACCTATGCCTGAAGCTAAGTTGTTTTTGTCAATTTGTAGAACCTTTCCATCAGAGAACGCAATAAGAATGTTCTGTCCGCCAAAGGCCAAAGCGGTTGATCCTTTGGTATCTTCATAATGGAAGGATGACTCTTCTGTGTATTTACCTTCGGGGCCACGTACAAGTAGATGCAGTTTGGCTCGATTATAGATAACGATATCGCCAGATTCTTTATCCATTGCGGCTGAGAAAGGAGGAATCAATCCGATCACAAACTCTGGTCCTAGTGGCTCGTAAGCAGTTTTTCCGCCAAAAGGCAGTTTGAATCCAAGTATACTGGCTCCATTGCCACCGGCTCGGTTTTTGGAATTAATTTGCGAGATGCCATTGATGCTGACCGTAGTAAGTGTACCCTCGTCATCGAGATAAATCCACGAAGTCCCCACAGGCGGTTTGGCGCCGGTGTTTTTTTGCCAATTCCCTGCCCAAGTTCCAATAGATAACTCTGATCCTCCGCCTGAGAAATCAAAAGCACCACGTCGAAAAGTTCTTTGAATAAAAATCAGTTCGTTTTTGTTTTTATCGTAAACGGGGCCGATTACGATTTCTTTGGAAGGCGGCCCACCTGGCCCTCGATTTCGTCCAGAATTTGGGTTAATAGCAACACTCCATTCATTTAAATCGTCTTCCCATTGAAGGATTTTTCCAGACTGAGTGACAGCAACGACCGAATCATTCGTCTTTTGAATTTTGACGATTTGCTCTGGAAAGAGAAAATTACTTTCTAAAAATACTTTGGATAATCCAACAGAAAAGCAGAGACCCCAAAATAAAATCGAAAGAACGATACAAACAATGGAATTCTTCCAGACCACACCTGCAAATGCTGAAACACTATAATAGATTGCAAAGAGAAAGAGAAAAACTGGAATGCAATATAATAATTGGTGATGCCAGATGCCTAATCGTAGACCAAGGATCAGCCATAAACCGGTAATAAAATAACTGGCGTTCAGTAAAATAAAGAGACAGCCTCCTAAAAACTTCGTTAGAAATAGCAAGGATCTTGAAACAGGTTTACTTAATAGTAAGTCAATTGCACCAGCTTCAAAGGTTCGTGGAATGATAGGGGCAGTGACTAGTATTCCGGCGAATACAGCAAATGCTCCTACAAACACACTCATGATTGTCGAGAGAATAAGACGGATGGCCATATCTAGCATCTGACTCGAAATTGCGAAGGATGGAGTTTCAATGATGCCAAGATACGAAATTGAAGTTTCAAGGGTAGAACTGTCCAGATTTAACTCGTTTCTATAAGCAGCTTTAAGCAGCAGGCGATTTCGATATTTGATATCGTCTTTTGATGATTTTTTAGAACTGTTCTTAATAAGCTCTTGAACCTCTTTTGAGAGCGTGATCTCTTTCCAGGATTGTTCGTCATAAAAATCTTCACGGTCTAGGGATGTATAAATTGCTTTTTCTATGGGAGGAATTAAATCACGTGATATTTCAAGCTGATTATCGGTGAATTGTATACCTTTAATTAATTTTGTGAATTCATCGCCTGACAAACTTGCAATGTGCTTGCCTGGCGATGGTTTGTCTGAATCAATTTGAGACCGAAGTTTTTTGATAAGTGATGGCCAATTCGTGACATTACTTCGATTAAACCCAGTGGCCCGATCTTCTGATATACCAATGGGTGCCAATAGCAGCAAAAACAACGTCGAGAGTACAATCAAAATCCATAACACGCGAGACGCCAGGGCTTCGTGAAAGGAATCAATCAATACTGTAAAGTAAGGTCGCATGATGTTTTTCAGTTGTAGTTAAATGGAATATGAATTCAAACAGGCAAGGCTTATTATTCTTGATTGGGTGCAGACGTGGCGTTGACGATGTTGATAAACGCATCTTCCAAACTATCACGTGGCCGGGTGAGTGAGACTATCGTAATGTCTTGTTTGCGGAGTGAATCGATACAACGATTGGTGGCGATTGCATCATTCGCGGTGACTGAAATGCGTTTCAGTTCTCCATCAAGAGGTTCATACGATTCAATCGTGGTCCACGAAAGGGCCTCACGGATTTTGGCCTCTTCTCCTGCAACTTCTAATTCGATATTTGGGGCATGGCGTTCAGTGATTTCTGCAATGGTGCCTTGCCTGCGAAGTTTGCCATGCACTAAAATTGCCGCGCGGTCACAAATTAATTCAATTTCTTGCAGCAGGTGGCTGTTGATAAAAATGGTGGTTCCTTCATCCCGCAATTCTTTCATCAATGCTCTTAATTCATTCCGCCCAACTGGATCAACTCCGTCTGTCGGTTCATCTAGAATGAGCAGCTTTGGTTTGTGTAGCATCGCCTGAGCCATGCCCAAGCGTTGCAGCATTCCTTTGGAGTATTTTTTTACTGAAAAGGCACCCCACTTCCCCAGACCAACTCGCTCCATCAACACTGGACCTAGACGTTTGACATCCGCCCGCGAGAGCCCACTTAATCCGCCATAGTAAAACAAGGCAGAATCGCCGGTTAAGTGGTGTGGAATGCGATGGTTTTCTGGCAGATATCCGACTTGCTTACGAGAAACTCGATTGCCGGCCGGTTTACCCAACAGGTTGGCGTGCCCGCCCGATTTCCGGACAAGCCCCAACAGAACCTTGATCATTGTGGTTTTACCGGCACCGTTTGGGCCAAGCAGCCCAAAGATCGATCCTTTTTCAACTTTAAAGCTGACGCTAGAAAGGGCCTCTACTCGATTTCGTTTGAATAGGCCCTCGTTATAAACTTTTACTAACGAATCAACTTCAATCGCAGTCTCGGACATGCTTGCTTATTTCTTGTTGCTTGAGTAATTTCTGTAGAGAGAAGGTGAGTCTATAGCGTAACAAAATATCGACCAGAAATAAAACATCAATGATCAAAAAGAGTGTAGCGGTAGATTTTATCTCAACTAGAAGTTCTTCTTGGTTCGATAAATATTGCGAATAAAAACGGTCGACTCTCATAAAAAACTCGACTTAAATTGTATTCATCCTGAATTACCTTGAAAAGTCTGCCAAGGTTTCACATCAAATGCACAAATTGAATTTGTTGGACGAGCTTCTTATTTCTTGACCGGTTTCGTCATTGTTCGTAAATACGCAACCAGATCACGAATATCTCGTCGTGTTAAGATTTTGAGAACGTCAGGCATGATGGAAACCTTTTGATCGACTTCATCTTCAATTTCATCGACATCGATTTTGATTTCCTTGCCTTGAGCATCTTTCATGATCAACAGGTCATCGGTTTCAGAAACTATAATCCCTTGAACTATTTTGCCAGAATCAAGCAGTACGCTTCGAGTTTTATATTTGGCATCAATATCGGTGTTCGGTGAAACAATCGAACGCAGAATGTACTCAGGCGTTCTTCTCGTAGCCACGTCATCAAGTGCCGGGCCCACCTCACTGCCCTGCTTACCAATTTTATGACATCGCACACATTGGGCATTAATGTTGGTGGTAAAAATCTTTTCACCAAGTGCTGGATTACCGCCTGCCAGACTTTCGCGGTACGCATTTTCAGGATTCTTCGCTTGGCTGCGTAGTTCTTCAATCTTTTGAAGCAGCAATGCAATTTCCGTTGAATCCTTCTTTTGATTAGTAGCCGCTTCGATAACTTCGAGTTGAGATTCAAGCGGATGTTTAGAATTGAACGTATTTGTAAGCAGTGATTGCAGCAGTTGAATAGATTCCGGTTGCTTGAGTTCTCCTAAAGCAAGAATGGCCGCTTGTGTCTCGACCAGATTTTTCGACTCCGATGAATTAAGCAGAGAAGCCACCTGCTTTAATGCAGACGCCTGATGACCTTCCTTGGCTGAATTGCTTAATTGTTTGAGGGCATGAACACGTAACGCAGTCGATTTTGAACTCAGTGCAATGTCAATCGCTTGCGCAAGTTCCGGCGTCTGAGATTCCATCAGCGAAGAGAAGGCTTCGATGCGAATTTGGTCAGCGGTCGATTCTTGGCGAACCATGGTCAACAGATTTTGTGGCTTCAATGGAACATCCCAATGACGAATCAAAGCTAATGTTGCGGCTTGTACTTCTGGCCGCTTATCTTCTAGTAATTGATAAAGTTGTGAATAAAACATTTTTTTGTCGATTGATCGTTCTCTTTCAGAAAGTATATCGCGTCGGTTCCTACCATCCACACGGTCTAGTTCTTCCCGGTTCTTCCAGTTGTAGAGAGCATCTAAAGCTTCGAGGCGAAGCTTGGTTGGAACGCTTGTATTTTGAGAGTATTTCACAATTCTTGCGGCACTCGCTTGATCTCCGAGTCGATAATTGGCATTAATCGCACGATAGAGAATGGCTTCGTTTTGTGTCGATGTGGTGGTAAGTAATTCCGCCAATTCAAGCATGGCACCAGGAATTGACCAGTCATCATGAATGGCCAAAGCTGCTTCGGCAACAACCAGATCATTTTCATCGCTAAGAAACTTTGCCACATCCACACTCGCTTGATTTCGCAAAGCCACCACAGTACAACGCCGCACTTCGACCGAAGCATGATTGGCTAACTCGGCAAGGTTTTCTAATGCCGATAAGGCAATAATTCCAGCGTGCCGCAGATAAACATCGTCGCCATTATTCTTTTCAAGCAAAGAAATAATAGCTTGTCGGGCCTTAGGAGTTGAATGCTGGGCTAAGGCAGTAGCGGCGAAGAATTGAACTCTAGGAGCAGCATCTTCAAGCGAGCCAATTAACAAGTACGGGGAATCGAATTCTGGCAAATCAGCAATGATTTTTAGTGATTGCGAACGAACTTCTTCATCGCTATCTTTGAGTAGTTGAGTCAGTAATGAATCGGCGATGCTTAGTTGTTCTGATCGAATCAGTTGACCCAGTCCCCAAATAGCATGAATACGGGCGAGTTGATCATAATCCTTTTGAGAGGTGTGAACTAACTGTTGGCCCGCATTACGTGCTACCAATTCAAACTGGGCAGCAAGTCGAATTCGTTGATCTGCATGGGCCAAAAGCTCTTGAAGGTCTATCACGCTGGAATCGGTAAATCCATTCTTAAGAAGACGTTTCACTTCTTGTCTAGCATCAGAGTTCTGTTGGTCAGGCACATCTATCGACCAAACCGCACCGGTTTGATTTAAGGGGTAACCACCGCCCCAGTCAACACCATACAGGGCTCCATCAGGTCCAAAGTTGATTCCGACCAAGGGAACACCTTTGCCGATTTGATGCTCATTGATCATCTTGAACGAAGCACCATCTTCTTCTATTTGAAACGCATGCTGAATCCCGGCCGGGGCACCAGTTAAGAAAAAGTAGTCGTGGTACTCAGGGCTCAACGCAGTGCCGGGGTTAAAAGCAAAACCAGCCGGACCATCAATGTAATTTTGAATCGGTGGGGTGAAGTAGATTGAATGCTCATCAGTCTTGGGTTGCCATAGTTTTTCACGTGTCCACGGATTGTAGCTTTTTCCGCGATACTGATAATTGTTCCGCCAACCAGCTTCCATGCCTTTTACAATGTAAACGAAACGTTCTTTTTCAGTCGGTTGATCCGAATCATTATCAACACCAAACAGGTTGCCGTATTGATCGAATGCGATTTCTTGGACATTCCGTAGCCCATGTGCGAAGACTTCAAAATCACTGCCATCAGGGTTACATCGCATCACGCCACCCTGGTTAGGATAATGAAACTTTTCCCCTTCCTGCGATGTAACGCTGATTCCTTTGTCGCCAATTGACCAATAGATTTTTCCATCGGGTCCTACGGTGAGCCCATGCATATCGTGACCAGCATAAGCAATATGCAAACCGAAACCGGTGGCCATGATGGTTCGTTCGTCTGCCGTTCCATCAGCATTGGTGTCTCGCAAACGCCAAACATCTGGTGCTATCGTAGCGTAGATATCACCTTGATGGGCGAACACACCTGCGGCGATTCCAGTGACTTCGGTTTGAAAACCTGCGGCAAAAAGCTGCGTTTTATCCGCCTTACCATCGCCGTTGGTGTCTTGCAGTAAGTGAATTTCTTCAGAAAGGAATCGGAGATCTTTGTAGTCGTGATAGCCATCTTGGTTAAGATCCTCGACACGCTGCTTTGAATTTCCACCCAGGGGCATTTGTTGATGATAGAAGTCGATTTTTTCTTGAACCGACTGCATGCCCACGTCGGCTGGCACCCAATCTCGATTTTTGCGAATATCTAAATCTTGGGATTTACGGCGTTTCGTTTGTGTGACAAACGCCCTGCCCTGGTTATCAATACTAATGGCCACCGGATCTGGCACATTAATATCGCCACTCCACTTATCGAAGACAAGCGAACTAGGGTCAGCTACTTTTTTTTTACTGAAGTTTTGGAAACACCAGGCTGCGTGATTTTGTTTCCATTTAGTTTGACATCATCCCAAAGCCCCAAGTCATCGAAAGAGCCGAGACCAATTTTGCCCCACAGATACTCTTTATTGTGCGATACCATTTGCGGAGTTTTCATGTCGTCGAAATAAATTTCGATTAAGCCAGATTCCACTTTGCGAACGACTTTGACTTGATGCCAGGTGTCATCTTTCCAGGGTGTGCCTTTGTTGGTTTTCTCACTAATTTTTGTGCGAGGGGCATCATTGACGATGAAAATTTGATTAGCATGGTCGTCTGTTTGTTGACCTAAATGGACGTAATAAAAATTGGCCGGGTCTTGATAACCAAAGAAAACGCACATGTCTCGATGCCCACGCGAAGTTTGTAAGGTTTTTACCTTCGCAGTCAAAACAAAATCACCAACCACGGTGTCTTTAAGAAAAACAATAGAATGAGGACTCCGATGTGGCGGCTGGTAATCACTTTTTCCAAGTAAATGCAAAACATGATTGCCATCGTCCAACTTGTCGACAGTCCACTTCTTTGCATCAGTCGGGTGCCAAGCTTTCATCCCGTTATCAAAACTATCTTCAAATAGCAGCGGAAGTTTATCCTCAGCTAAAAGTGACGAACAGAAAACGGCAAGGCTGAATAATGATAGAGTTAATGTGCGTCGCATATTTATTTCAGGGGGAGAATTTAAGGTGAGTGAGTATTGATTAAAGCTTGTCTATTATGATTGAATTGAACGCGGAAAGCAACTTCAGGGAATAGAGAGTTATCCGTCCTAGAATATAATTTGAATTCACCTCTCGGCGCATAAAAAAAAGCTTGTTGCTAGTTCTGGTTTGAACTAAGCAACAAGCTTTTTGATTGTAAGAAAAAATCCGGCGATACCTACTTTCGCACTT
>NVWB01000358.1 GCA_002733575.1 Blastopirellula sp.
CCAATACAACCATCGCTAAACAATAAAGACGTATGAAAGAATGATTCATCTATATACCCAGGTGAAATTATGATGACGTTTAGACCTATTATTGCAGGTCAGAACATGGATTCGAGTAATCGAGGGAGACTGGTCTTCTGTACATTAATATAGATAACATTTTATTCTCCCAGATATTTATGATAAACTACAGAGAACTATTATTTCAGAATTCTCTTGTTTATTAAAAAAGTTCGCAGAAACATCATTATGACTCGATTCACAATCGTTTTACTTACTGTTTTGCTTAGTACAGTCTCAGCATTCGCAAAGCCTCCGAATGTTTTGTTTATTGCTGTGGATGATCTCAGGGCCGAGATTGGTTGTTACGGGGCCAAACATGTCAAATCTCCGAATATCGATCGACTGGCCTCACAGGGCACCTTGTTTAACAGGGCCTATTGTCAACAGGCGGTCTGTAATCCTTCGCGAGCATCCATGCTAACCGGATTGCGGCCTAACATGTTGGGTGTTTATGACTTACCTACGCACTTTCGAAATAAGCACCCTCACGTGGTGACATTGCCGCAATTGTTTAAACAAAATGGATATCATGCCCAGTGTATTGGCAAGATATTTCATAACTGGCGGCAAGATAAATACAAAGGCGATGCGAAATCTTGGTCCGTTCCTTCGGTCGATCATTACAACAGTCATGGCAATGACAAGGCCCAAGTTGAAGGTGAACTGCCGCCTGATCTTTCTGACATACCAAAATGCGAAATTCGAGATGTGCCAGACGATGCATACTTTGATGGGCGTATTGCCGAACAAGCAGTGGCCGCTTTGAATCAACTGAAAGACCAGCAATTTTTTCTCGCCGTTGGGTTTTGGAAACCACACGCACATTTCAATGCACCCAAAAAATACTGGGACATGTACAACCGCGAGGATATTCTTCCGGCCAAAAACCCAAATCCACCCAAAGACGTGCCAGAGATTGCCTTGCATGATAGCCGGGAGATATTACGCGATTTCAAAAAGAGACCAGGCGGCAAACCAACCGCATCCGATGCACTGGCGTTGAAGCATGGTTACTACGCAGCTATCAGCTACATGGACGCGCAAGTTGGCAAAGTGCTAAATGAATTAGATCGATTGCAGCTTCGCAAAAACACCATTGTGGTGTTATGGTCAGATCATGGGTTCCACTTGGGCGAACATTCTCTCTGGGCGAAAACATCGAACTTTGAATGGGACGCACGCGTGCCAGTGATCATCAGTACGCCCAATCATAAGCCGGGACAAAGAACCGACTCAATTATTGAACTACTAGATATCTATCCAACACTGGCTGATCTATGTGGTTTAAAGACAGTTCATGCAGTACAAGGCAAAAGTCTACGCAGGATATTAGAGAATCCCGAATCAAAAATTAAAGATTGGGCGATGACCCAACATACACGCCCCGCGTATCCACCAGCAGGCAAAGACCCTGAAGCGATGGGTTATTCAATACGAACAGCCCGCTATCGATATACCGAATGGCGAAATTTTAAGTCGGGAAAGATAGAAGCCCGCGAATTGTATGACCATGATATTGATTCCGCCGAAACGGTAAATCTGGCGAACGATTCAAGTCAGAAAGAAGTGATCCGGCAATTGCACGCAAAACTAGATTTAACAGTTCACAACAACTGGTAATAAAAAACGTTGGGTGCCATGCCTCTCGCGTGAGCATGTTTTGGAACTCATAGAATGTAACTTCAACTACTGCAAACTATCTATCAATTAAGAATCGGTTCTGGCACTTGCAGTTCTCGACAATCAAACTTGATCCCCAGACCATTTTTCTGGTCCAAAGCATGCTTATGCCTAATCGGCAAAAGCATGGCACCCTGCAAAGATAGAAGTATCACCAAGCGTTTAAACTGCTTCGTGTTCCATCTTGAGCAAACGGGCCTTCATGTTCAATCCATCAGGTGCAGAAAATCCATGCAGTTTACCATTTGAACCCACGACCCGATGACAGGGCACAATCAGTGGAAAGATGTTCTTGGCCATGGTGCTGCCTACTGCTCTGGCCGCTTTCGGTGAACCGGCTTGATCGGCAAGTTCTCCGTAGCTCTTCGTTTCACCAAAAGGAATTTTGCGACAGGCTTTTATTACTTTACGCTGAAACAGGGTGTGATTGTCTAAGTTGAGATCGATATCACGGAAGTCTACAAAGTGTCCGGCACAATAATTGGTTACTAACTCAACCACATTGCGTTGTTCTTCGGATAGATCGGAATCATCGATTGCAATCGCTTCTGTTTCCCGAGTGATTTTGTTCAGATCAGCCTGTTTTCGATAGCCAAACCAGAGACGTTGTAGCCTGTTTTGCTCAAAAACCACGCGGCACCATCCTATTTCAGTAGAAAAGGTGTGCTGAACGAACTGGCAAATTGCTAAGGAAGAAGAGGCCATAATTCACTTTTTGCTGCTAATTGGGCGTTTAGATCGGGCTTTGACAACCTTCTACCCCAGATTCTATACTTAAAGGTAAAGCCATTGAACCCTTTTTTGGGTTATTTTGTACTCCCACAGGCTTTATTGCCAATTCAAAGGATGCCCGGATGACGGATTTTAGCTCTATGAGCGACGATTTCTACATCAATATGAATCTTAATACGGAGATGAATCTTCCGACTAGCCGAGAAACCGTACTCCACTATTTTGAACAAATTCAAAAACGCTACCCTACCATGCGCAATTTTTATTCGCGTGAAGGCTCAGAATTTGTTCTTGAAGAAGATAAAGATCAAGGCAATTATCGTTGGAGCTCTGTCGAAGAGAAACGGGTTATCTCAGGCTATGTCAATCCTGAAAGTTCAGAAGCGGCCTTTGAGCAGCACATGTTCGCTTTAGATTTAGTGCCTTACAGTCTTTCAATCAGCCCGCTCGATTGCGAATCATTAAACTTGATGTACGGTTTTGATTTCACCTATCGGGGCAATCACAATCAAATTGTGAATCAAGCACTAGGGATGCCGGCCGCTTTTGAAAAGCTGGCAGATGCTGAAGGGACCAGGGTCATCAGTAATGAGCCTGCCATCCAAATAGCACTCGACGAAGATTGCCGAACGCAATGCCGGTTGAGTATCGAAACTCGAACGACCGCGTATCATGTGCGAACCGGCGAGTTTCCTGAAGAGCAACTGAGTGTCTATCTGACCGTGCGTAAGTATGGAAGCTTAGATGCCAATACTACTTTCACTGAAGCATTATCTGAACTTCGCGTCGAAGCCAAGCGTCTACTCGACGACTATGTAATTGAAAATATCTTAGAGCCGCTGAAGCAAACGATAGCGTTGCAATAGATTCGCTTTCAAGATTTTTAACCGACAAAGCGTTAATCACTGGCAAACGGGAGAGCGACGCCTTCGATGTCTGAGATCGCATTTTGTGCTGCGCGTTGCTCAGCTTCTTTTTTATTCATCCCCCAGGCAGGCGGATATTTTGTGCCAGAGACTTGTGCGGTGACTTTGAAACATTTGCTATGGTCCGGCCCTTTTTCGTCTAGCAGTAGATAATTTGGAGTCACGCCAAATTCGCGTTGGGCATACTGCTGTAACTGAGACTTGAAATTCCCTCCGGCCGAATCAATCGCGGCAGCTTCAATTTCATCGGTGAGTTGGTCTTTGATGAATTTTTCAACCTGTTCGTTTCCGCCATCCAAATATATGGCAGCAACGATTGCTTCAAAAACATCGGCTGATAAAGATTTTGGCAGGGTAGGGCTGGCGGCCATTCCTTTGCCTAAAATCAGAAATTCGTCGAGCTTCATCACTTGGCTTAATTTGGCACAAGTTTGTCGACTCACCACAATCGATTTGATTCGGGTGAGTTCCCCTTCCAAGTATTCTGGAAACCGGTGATAGAGCATTTCACAGGCAACTTTGCCGAGAATGGCATCACCCAAAAACTCAAGGCGTTCGTTACTTGCCAGGCGGTGATCTGCACCAGAGGCATGCGTCAACGCATTGACTAAATGGGTCTTATCTTGAAAGACATACCCTATTCGTTGTTCGCATAATGCGAGTGGATCGCTTCCGTCCACGATGATCCTCTGCGATCTGGTCGTTCATCGACCAAAGACGCTTATCGGACATTCCCTGTGAGCCGAGAACCCTAAAATAGAGGGTCAGTCGCAGATCAGAGGGGATAACCGAATTGGTTGTAATAATTCTTCTTAAGTCTAGAAATATAAGAAGGTTTTGTCAAATACTATTTTCCAATTATGAAGCTGAATTCAGCAAAACCGTACTTCTATTAGAACCCTTCGACCTGTTTTCGGTCTAATTAGAATAAGAGAAGGGCGTTTTTCACTAGTCTGGCTGGAAATCGGTCGATTATCTAGGGAACTAGTCAGGTGTGCCCTCTCCTAATTCACCGTGGCAAGGTAAATTATTGAAGCACGCCCAACACCTGTCTCGTTGATCTACATTCGAGTGATCTGATTATTGAACAGAAAATGAAGTGATGATAAACACGCTGTACCTCCCTGAACTACGGGAAATGCTTGTAGAAAAAGACCAAGACAGTCTACAAGAGTTTTGTACTGCGCTGCATCCGGCTCGTACTGCGGAGTTCATGGAGGGATTGACGCCAGAGGAAGTTTGGGCCGTTCTGCAATATGCTGATCTCTCGGTAAGAACTGAGATCTTCTCGTTTTTCGAACTACCATTCCAAGTTGATATCATCGAGGCACATTCTCCAGCAGAAGTGGCCGAGTTGGTGGCAGATATGTCTGCCGATGATCGCGTTGACTTGCTGGCGGATATCGAAGACGATTTTAGCGATCAGATATTGGCCCTATTGCCCACAGAAGAGCGGCGTGACGTGCTACGCTTGTCTGAGCATGCCGAAGGTACTGCCGGGGCAATTATGACCACAGAAATGGCTCGCCTGCCTGAAGAGCTAACCGTACGAGAGGCCCTCGACGAAATATCACGCCAAGCTGAAGAACTAGAGACAATCTATTATTTGTACGTGGTTGATGAAAACGATAATTTACACGGGGTCGTTTCAACTCGTCAGTTGATCACTGCTTTAGTCAAACCCGAACTACGTCTAAAAGACATCATGGAAACAGAAATCATTCATGTGAGTGATTCTGACGACCAAGAAGATGTGTTGCGAAAAATGGCCGACTACGACTTGATCGCTATACCCGTAGTCGATGAAGAATTGCGATTAGTCGGCATTATCACTCACGATGATATTTTAGATGTGGTGGTGGAAGAAGCGGCCGAAGATGCCTATCGAAGTGCAGCGGTAGAACCACTCGAAGAAACCTACATGCAAACTCCACTTTTAATACTAAGTTGGAAGCGGGGCGTTTGGCTGATCGTGTTGTTTTTAGGGGCCATTTTCACTGCATTCGCTTTGAAACACTACGATGCAGAGCTAGATAACTATAAATGGCTCGTGTTGTTTATTCCGCTTGTAATCTCAACGGGCGGGAACACGGGCAATCAATCGGCCACGTTAGTGATTACTGCACTCAATAAAGAAGAAGTGAGCGTTGATCAATGGGTACATGTGCTTCAAAGAGAGTTGGTCATGGGCCTCGTCTTAGGCGGAGGCTTAGCAGTACTTGGCTTTTTGACCGCCTTGTTTATAGCGCCAGATATAATATCGGCCTGTATTATTCCGATTACGATTTTGCTGGTCGTAATCTCAGGCACACTGATTGGATCAACATTGCCTTTGATTTTTGAAAAGATTGGCCTTGATCCAGCGTTGATGAGCAATCCGTTTGTGGCGGGGATCATCGACTTCTTGGGAATCGTGATCTACATGACCGTGGCGTTGCTTCTATTAGGTAAAGCGCCGGTTGAAGAAACATCGCAGTTGTTGCACTTGCCGCTGATTCAAACATTCAGTGTAGGGTGACCGACATAAAGCGATAGAATTTGGCTCTGTACTTTGATTGCACGAATTAAGATCCAGACTTGATCTGGGGTGAACTCGGTAGGATCAGAGTTTGACAAGTCTTCAAGCTCTGAAGTCATGGCGGCGTGTTGATCGGTTGCTGCTTGCAATTTCAGCCCCATATCTTGCCATGCGCCAGTGAGTTTGTCTTCATCAAAGAGTTGTTCAGTTTGGTCAACGGAGTTGCTCAACAACAAACATAATCGCGCCACATCACGTGAATCTGCTTCAGGTTGCAACTCTTCAATTCGTGTAGCCAATTCATGACAAGACATATTCATCTTACTGTTTCCATAACGAGAACCATGCAGTTTTTCTAAATGCACAGCTTCTCAAAGGCGAAAGGATAAACGGACAGGGTCATTGTCCTAGAGTGAGAACTACGCACCGTTCTCTCACTATTAAAACTTTAGCTCAAAACAGTGGAAAGGAAAATAAATTCCGAAGAACTGCTCTCGGAAGTGTCCCGGATTCCCTGTGTTTTACTCTTTCACTGCGGTTTGATATAGTGAAACGAATGACTCTGCTATAGAATCGATAGCAAAATAATGAGACCGTGCCAAGACTTTTTCTGAATAGCTATGCCGTAATTCATCAGATCGCAGCAACTGGAGTATCGATTCTGCCGTTTGTGCTGGTTGATGCGGCTCAACCAGAATCGCCTCTTCGTTTGGAAAGATCTCGGCGGTTCCGCCCACTTGGGTGGCAACCACCGGTAAACCAGAAGCAGCGGCTTCTAAAAGTACCCGACCCAGTGGTTCCTGTTTGGCCGTGTGAACCAGCATGCACCACTGACGCATTAGTTGATCAATATCAGGCCGATGTTCTAAGAATGAAAATGAATCGCTCAGCCCTGATTCTTTAATTTCTTCATACGCATCATTCACGTAAGCAATCGCTTCGTCTTTAACTGAATGCCGCGTACCACAAACTATAAAATGAGCTTGTGGAAACTTGGGCACAACAATCTTGGCAGCTTCGACCAGAACATCTAACCCTTTTCGTGCTCCTAACTGGCCGACCCAACCGATTAATTGTTTCTCTGGAGCAAGTTGCAATTCTTGATGCAAAGAAGCCTTGGAGTTCGCGGAGTCTTGAAGAGCAGGAAAGAATTTGGTTTGATCCACTCCGTTATGTAACACGACACATTTTTTCGCATCGAGCCCTTGTGCTACATGAAAATCAAGCGTTGCTTGCGAGACAGCGATAAGTTGCGTTTGTTCATTCAGGTCGGTAATCACCTGACGATTCAATTTAATAATGTCTCGCAGATGACCAATGCCTGTCATCTGCGATTCAGAACCATCGTTCAATTCACGCAGAACCGGGCCTGACAACCGGCTCATCGAGAGACTGTTGCTGTGTAGAATATCAGGTGCATGAGCTTGAAGCAGAGAGCCAAGTCGTGAACGATTCTCATCAAGAGAAAAACGTTCGCCGCAATCTTTCCAACACGAAAAGGGAATATGCCGAATACCAATTTCCGCTAGTCGTTCAGCAAGCAACCCTGTTTCAGGTGAAGCCACACTCACATCAAAGCCAGCGGCCTTCACATACGGCAAAAGCGTGAGCAAGGAGTTCTCACCACCATTTACCGAGCCATATTCGCAGAGATACAAGATACTAGGCATCACGGCAACTCTTATAGTAGACCGTAACCAGCCAGCGTGGCTTGCAGTGTGGCTTCTTCGTCTTTTGTAAGCGGTGTCATCGGCAAGCGTAGTTCGCCGGTATCGCGGCCCAGCATTCGCATGGCGATTTTGACCGGAATAGGATTCGTTGCGAGCCCTAACATTTCGCGGCAAAGACGGAACAGCTTGAAATGCAACTGCTGTGCTTTGGCCAAGTCACCAGCAGCCATGGTCGATACCAGTTCAATCATGTCTTGAGGCACGATATTGCCCACGACAGAAATTACGCCTTCAGCACCAATCGACATCAAGGGGATGGTCAGTGAGTCATCACCACTCAGTACGGTGAGATTGGTCAGTTCTAAAATCTGCGAAGCTTGATCCAACGAACCGGTCGCTTCTTTGACAAGTGTAATTTTTTCTAACTCAGCCAAGCGAGCAATCGTTTCTGGCTCAATGTTTTTCGCTGCACGTCCAGGGATGTTATACACACACAAGGGCAAATCAACATCTTCGGCAATGGCTTTGTAATGTTCGTAAAAACCTTGCTGAGTTGGCTTGTTGTAATAGGGTGCGACCAACAATGCGGCATCGGCCCCTTCTTTGGCAGCCCAACGGGTCAACCGCAATGCTTCAGCGGTGCTGTTGGAACCAGTTCCTGGCATCACCTTCACTCGACCAGCAGTGGTTTGAATCACTGTGCTAATCACACGTTCATGTTCTTCATGAGTTAAGGTGGGCGATTCACCGGTTGTACCGACTGGTACTAAACAACAAATGCCCCTAACCACCATTTGAA
>NVWB01000359.1 GCA_002733575.1 Blastopirellula sp.
GAGCGTCAAAACAGCCAAAACCGAGCTGAAACCGATCACGTCATCTCAAAATCAGGCCAAAACGGCGGAGCTATCGCGTAGATCAGACCTTCCTTAAGTGGGTTTTTATAATCTACCGAATTGCCGACTGAAGCAGAAATAGCGCATTCAGGGCGGAAGAACTGGCGCCGCCAATTTCAGACAATTGCGAACGGGCGAGATACAAATTGGTAATCCGCTCCAGCGATTCCGGGTCGCGAAATTGTTGGATACTGTCGTCTCCCGTAAACTTCTCTAAACTTGCTTTGAAAATGCCAAGTTGGCGGTCGATATCGATTTGTCCAAATGCTTGAGGTAATCCCAACGCAGTTTCAAAAAGGGACCGCAATGGCAGCGTTCCCATTACTCTGAACCACAACGCATCATCGCTCGACTCGCTGTTTGCCAATTCAACCAACGAATGTTGAGTATATAGAGCTATACGCATTGTTTCGTCGGTTTCTCCCACCGCAATCTCGAACTCCTGTGTTTTATGGTTTTCCAAAACCGTACTCATCCCGGCCACATTCCCCGTCTTGAGAGTTTCGCCCGGCCCAAACCCAAAGGCCTGACTAAATTTTCCGTATCGCTCGTCTGCTAAACGGTTAGCCAATGCTGAATCGGCTAAAGTGCCATCTTCGAGAATTTTCTGAATGAAATACCGATTGTTCAGGTCATCTTTCAAACCAAATGCACCAAGTGCAACACTAAGCAATCTCCGATCTGAAACTAGGTCACTGGCAGATTTGATCGACCCAATATTCTGCTTGAAATATTCAGTTTCGCGCTCCAAAGCGGCAGATTTTCCAAACGCTCCAAATTGAGCGTCATAAGTCCGCTCAATAAACCGCCAGCCTGCCAGTCCGGATCCAACTACAACAGGCTGAAAGCTCATGTTGCGCGGGCCGCAAACAAACGGTCCTCGCGAGGCAAAAGATCCCGTAGTGCTTTGAGACATTTATAGTATTGTTCTTCAATCAAGGCCTCGGTTGCCTTTGTCAAAGACAAGCGGCTGTCGGCATCAATAAAGACCTGACTCAGCTCCTCGATCAGGCGCAGCAAAGGTTGTCGAGCTGTGTCCGGATCACTGTCACCGGTCAAGATCAGTTGGGCGGCATAACACACGCGCCGCACAGGTGTTGTTGCCTCGTTTGGATGGATAGCATCTCGTAACCTCAGAATATTTGCATCTGGCGACATGATCGACAATCGCGACCGCCTGTCTCCATTCTCAATGACGGCACCGTTAATAAGAATACGTTCGCGCGGGCCCAATTTCAGGACTAGTCCAGCCATATCACTCATTTCCTGTTCGAAGGCCACGCAAAATGGCCAAATTGATATCCAGCAACGGCGTGACATTTTCCTGACGCGCAAGAACTTTGCTTGTGTGCTGTCTTGTGAATTCTGCCAGATAGAAAATCTTGGCTTTCAGCTCTTTAGGAAGAGAGTTACCTTTATCGGCGACATCGATTGCAAAAATCTGCCACAATTTGTTGTTGCTTTGCAGTGCATCAACCAAGGCCGCAAAACCATCCGGCCCTTTAGCTGCCGTGGTTTTCAACTGATAGGTAATTCGGGCAATCGCATCATATTCAGTCCCGCGTATCGTTCGGATAGGTGCCGAATCGGACGAGTAAGCGCGTTGCGCCTGAGAAATGGCGTTCACGTCGTATCCTCACATGTTTGATCTAAGGTTGGTTTGGCCGGCACCTGTTAAGCCCCGACCAAAAGACTTAACGGAACAACGACAGGATCGTCTGCGGAGCCTGATTTGCAATCGACAAAGATTGCACTCCAAGCTGTTGCTGAACCTGCAACGCTTGCAATCGTGCGGAGGCGGCCTCCATGTTTGCATCCACCATGGCACCGATACCAGACGTAAGCGAATCTGTGAGCCCCGAGATAAAGTTGGACTGGGTTGCAATCCGACCCTGTGCCGAACCAAACGTCGCCGCCGCATCGATGGATGTACCGATCAGAGTCTCAATCGCCGCCAGTGCTGATGCGGCACCGGCGTCGGTCGACACATCAATCCCAGCCATCGCACCCAGACCACCTGATCCCGCGTTGGTAAACTGTCCAGTAACTGTCAGATCATTACCACCAGAATTGTCGAAAGCCAGTTCGCCCGGATTGGCCACGTCATAGTCAACTGTCAAACCGTCGATGCCAAGGCTGTCGACTTTGTTTTTCAGTGCAATGGCCACGATATCCGATGTGGATGATGCCGCGGCGTCATCTGTTGTGACCGTATAGGACACTGTCTGATCACCAATCGAAATGCTTACCTTATCACCAGCAGCAAGAAGCAAGCCGGCCGAGTCGTCGATTACGATTGTATCAGAACCACCACCATTGTCCAAAGACAGGGCAACGGTATCGCCATTCGTGGAAGGCGTACCGCCACTACTGCCAAAAATGTCATTGGCAGTATAGCCACCAGTCGACATATCCTGAGCAGTCACAGTAATCGAACTTGCAGTTACACCACCCGAACCGTCGCGATCAAGCGAGGCCAGGATGTCAGCCGATCCAGTTGAACCATTTACAAGATTTAATCCGTTGAATTGCGCCGCAGCCACAACAGAATTGATCTGGCTTTTCAACGCAGTAACATCGTCATTAATTTTGCCGCGGTCAACGTTGTCTTCTTGGGCAGCGACGATCTTACCTTTCATCTGGGTTAAAAGATCCGTAATCGTTTCCGCAGCATTTCGGGCAACAGCAACGGTGGATTCTCCCAACGCCAGACTGTCCGAAATTGCCTTAAACCCGTTAACATCGGACTCCATCACTTTGGAAATCGCCCATACAGCCGAGTTGTCTTTGGCGGATCCGATCCGCTTACCCGTCGAAATCTCACCTTGTACATCAGCCAGGTTCTGGTTGATTCCACGAAGTGTTTGCAGTGCCACCATGGCGCTGTTGTTTGTCAGAATGCTTGACATAGCGTAGATCCTTTAGTCATAGGGCGAGTTCCGCCCGGTTTCATCCCGCCCTCGTTGGACGGACTAACGTCTTTCTGACCGATGCGATCTCTGTCACTTGAAATCGCGCCACCTGTTGTCAGGTGCTAGGAGACCATGCGCCATCATTTGCTAATGGAGTCCTAAAACCACCCAACAAGCTTAGTTTGCATTTTCCAAAAATCGTGTGCTTAGGCGCGCTTTTCAACTTGCACGGTCCTTTGAATGTTTAAACGTTGCTTTCGTCCTTGTTCGTCATATGTCTCAAGGCCGCTACGCACCCGTCGTAATTCGGACATACGTGTTGCAACCGCACGAATACCCTCAAGAGCGCTATCCAACAGAGTTTGATTCCGCATCACTTTCTGATGCAATTGAGTTAGATTCTTGCGATCCAGATTATCCAACGCATTCAGACTTTCTATCAGAAACTCTTTTTGTGACACCAATCGGCCCACGCGTTCCATATCGCCCTGAACCAGTGCCCTTTTTTCTGAATCCAATAGATCATCCAGTTCATCAATCAGGGGTTGGATACTATCATTTGTCATTTTAAGTCTCCTTTAGGGCCAAGAAAAACATTTCAGCCAATCCGATTCCGCCAGCTTTTGTCATCTGTTCTGCCTGCGCGCGAACAAGAAAGCTTGCAAATTGATCTTCGCCAGCGCCACCACCCATGGATTCTCGGCTTTTGCCAAGGCCTGCCGATTTTAGCATTTCCGACAGAAACGTCGTTTCTAGGTCCCGGGCAGCCTGTCGCAGCGCAGCATCACCAGAGGGTAAAATCATGTTGGATACAGGTAAAATTGAATTCATCAAATTGCCTCAGTGTTTGTGATTTATACAACCTGCACTGACAGCAGTTAAAATTATCGTAACCCAAATAGTGGAATGTTGTCGGCGACTCGCAAGAAAGATCGGGAGCAAATGCAAACTTCTATTATACAGTCCTTTATCGGGCTTATTGGTGTCGAAGGTGGTAAAGCCATGCCTACCAAGCCCGTAAACAAAGACGTGTCTGGCACATTGTTTTCGCAGTTAGTGGATCAAGGCCTCATAGTTGAATCTGAAATTGATATGGCAGATACATCAGACACTGAACTTCGTAATGAGCTGTCCCACGAATCCGAAGCCAAAACACAGCCGCCTCAGATCAACAAAATCACAAAGTTGTCAGAACAAGAGACGCCTAAGAGCGAGAAGAAAACAACCAGATCAACACAGGAAAGTCCGGTCGAGATCACATCATCTGAAGAACTTGCCCTTGCCAATTCAACGCAGGTAACTTTGCAAGAAACTGGCCGCCGAACGACGCCAACTATCACTGAAAATCCTGAGAGTTTGAGCGTTGCCAAAAATAGTGTCGGAAAACCTATACTTTTCGGAATAGAGGTCAAAACACTACAATCTCAGACAAAATTTGCTACGTTATCGAATCAAGAGACGCCTGACGCCGCCGTGAAAGAGAGTAAATCTACGCAAGAAACACTAGTCCAGGTCACAACGCCTGCAGAACTTGCCCTTGCCATTTCAAAACAGATAGTTTTGCCAATAACCGGCCTCCAAACGACGCCAAATGTCACAGAAAACCTTAAAGTTTTGAGCGTTACCAAGAACGGTACCGGTAATTCTCTACCCCTCGGAACCGATGTCAAAATACTGCAGCACCAGATCAGCAAGTTCGCAACGTCATCAAACCACGAGGTGCCTGATATTGTCAGGAAAACAAGCAGTTATAGCCAAGAAAAACCTACTGAAATCACATCGTCCGCAGAGCTTGCCTTGGTCATTTCAAAGCAGATAACTATACCTGAAACTGGTCGCCATCCGACGTCAAACTTCACGGAGAGTCCTGAGAGTTTGAGCGGCGCCAAGAATGGTATTGGAAAACCTTTACCCCTCCTATCGCCAGCCCTGGAAGTGGTATCTGAACAGACACGGCAGCCAACACATATCGAATTTAGGACGCAAAACTTGCGACGGATACAATATCCATCGCAAACAAACGTCACGGACAGTCCCGGAACTCAGATACCTCAAACAGTGGACCCAGACGCACCAAACAACAACCTACAAGCACAATTCTTGGGGCAGGCATTCTCAAAACAACCGACTGGCAATTCAAGTGGGGGGCTCGCTCAGTTCGGCATTCAAATTCCCACAGAACAAAACGAATTGCGACCACCTGCCCCCAAGTTTGAACAAGTTAAAGAGTTCGGCTCAAAACCTATCAACGATGACAGACTCCGATATTCCGTACCTCCAAAACCTGTAGAGTGGAGTATTACGCAAGCAACTGCCCAGTCTGCGATGCCTATAACACACGGTCAGACATTACCTTCGACGTCTACAACCATACCCATAACATCTTTCGCGGCGGAAACTCCTGAAACCACTGCCCTAATTGGTGAAATTATCGACGAATTCATGCCCGCCGCAGAAACTGAAATGCTCGGGCGCTTGAATGTGGGGCTGAATTTACCGCCTATCGCTGCGTTGGACTCGACCCGCGCGAGTATCGTTCGGTTTGCCGGAGCGCAAATGGTTGATGCTTTAGTTCGGCAGCCCGATCAACCAATAGAAGTGGCGCTGAATCCAGAAGAACTTGGCCGGGTACGCATTGCTTTGACACATCTGGATTCAGGTCTAAGTGTTACAATTACAGCCGAAAGACCCGAAACATTGGACCTTATGCGCCGTCATATCGAACAGCTTGCAGCGGAGTTTCGCCAATTGGGATACGACAATATTGGCTTTGAGTTCTTTGGTGGCGATGCAAATTCGTCCGGCCAATCCGAAACCGAGAATCAACCCTCCCTAGAACAGATGGCAGACATTCCCGATCCCGAAACCCTCTCGCCGGTGTCATTGCAGACAACCAGCCTTGACATAAGATTGTAGGACCACAAATGACAATTTCGGAAACCCTCACACAACAATATTCAACCGCCGCTCCGTCAACTGCGAATACACCAGTAAAAGCAACTTCGCTGACGTCAGATTTTGATTCGTTTATCAAAATGCTGACGGCTCAGGCAAAATATCAGGATCCTATGGATCCTATTGATTCCACGGAGTTTGCATCACAATTGGCACAGTTTTCCATGGTTGAGCAGCAGGTCAAAACCAACGAAATGCTCGCAGCATTGTATGGGTTGACCGGCACGTCAAATATGGCATCCCTCGCCAGTTGGGTCGGGATGGAGGCCCGGGCGAATACACCAATGTATTTTAGTGGCGACCCTATAGAGATATCCTCAACCCCCTATCTGCTCGCCGATGAAGTGTTTTTGGTGGTGAGCGATGAAAACGGCACAGAAATTCAAAGAAAGCAAATTGCTGTTTCTGATGAAACAGTAAGTTGGTTGGGTCTAAGTGACAGTGGCAATCTGATTGAGCATGGCATTTACAACTTCACGATAGAAAGCTTTAAAAACGATGCGTTGGTTCTTGCCGAGCCTGCAGAGGTTTATGGACAAATCATCGAAGCGCAGACTCTGGATGGTGAGGTTATTTTGGTCATGCAAGGCGGGCAGTCTATTCTGGCGTCCTCAGTCACAGCTTTGCGCTCAGTGCCGTAATTTCACACCTGTACGCTATGGGTTCTGTCTTGTTTTCTTGAATTAGCTGGTCGGGATGGCATGTAGTAAGTCGTTGCGATAAGAAGCGATCAACATCGTATGATATCGCAGGCCATCTTGTATTATTAGATACAAAGAGCGAGGCCCGTTTCACATCGGAGCTTCGCCCTGAATTCAATTCCAGACAAACCACCGAGGCCTTTGTGGCAGGATTTATACAACGCGGGATATGTCGCAGCTGATGATAGGTTTGTAGCAATGCACGGCGGACGTACCAATCAGATTTGGCGGTTCGGCGACGGCCATGAAAACAAAGTTCTGAAACTCTATCGCGCCGCTGACACAAATCCCTTGTTTGGCAACGATCCGCACCATGAGGTTACTTGCCTGACCACACTCAATAATACTGGGTTGGCACCACGCCTATTGAACTACAGCAATCACTCGCTTGGCCGCTGGATCATTTACGAATATGTCAGCGGGGTGGTTTGGAGCAGTAACCCGATACCGGTGGCCAGGCTTTTGGCACGCGTCCACAGTCACGCACAGTTGAGCGAGTTGCGGTTCGGAGCCAATGGCAGTGAAGAAATTAAACACCAAACGTTGGGAATTCTTAAACAATGCCAGTCAAACATCCGTGATCGCTTAGCCAAGTATATGCCAGAGTGGTGTATTTCACCGACAGATCAACTCAGTCTGATCCACGGTGACCCGGTGCCAAGCAACATCGTTTTGACTGACAAAACTCCGGTCTTAATTGACTGGCAATGCCCAAAAAATGGCGACCCAACCGAAGATATCGCTCTGTTCCTGTCGCCCGCAATGCAACAATTGTATCGTGGTGCTCCCCTAAGTCATTCCGAAGAACAGAATTTTTTGATAGCTTACCCAAATTCACATATTGTAGAAAGATATCATTCTCTTAAGGCTTGGTATCATTGGCGAATGGCTGCCTATTGCCTCTGGAAAATGGATCAGGGAGAGCAGGATTACGCTGATGGTTTGGGCCTGGAATGCGACAGTTTAAATGCCTGTACAGCGCCAATCTGATCAACCATCAGATATCAGCCAGCCCCATCGCAGCGTAAACCGGTGGCAAAAGTGCTCGACGCGCCCGGCCAAGTGGAAAGCGGCCAGCCGGTGATTTCATAACCGCCGGGGTCAATACATTAGACGGTTTTGCCCAGGTCAACTCCGCCAGAAGACGCCCAACATAACTGCCCATTGCAATGCCATTCCCGTGATAGGCAAACCCGGCAAACATACCTGGCTGACCGGGCACAGGCCCTGCATAAGGCACCTGTTTGCGGGACAGGCAGACCATTCCAGACCAGGAATTGACCGATGGAATTTCGCGCCATGCCGGGAACATACGCTCAAAATCACGCCGGGTGCGTTGGCGGGATTGCCGTTCAGCTGTTGGTGAGGACATCAATCCTCCGCGCATCCCGAATAGAAACCGACGGTCTGGCATCAACCGGAAATAGTGCAACAAATTGCGCGTATCATAGCACATCTGATTACTGGTCCACCCTTGTGTGGCAAGCTCATCGTCAGTCATCGAACGAGTGACAAGAACGGTTGACTGGGTAGGAATATACCGCCCTGCCATCCAATCCGGCAGGTCATCGCTGGAGTATCCGTTGGTAGCAATCAGCACTTGATTGCAGCGAATCTGACCCAATGCCGTTTTTACCTGATAACCCGATCCGTTTCCTTTAATCGAAATCACAGCGCTGTGCTGAAACAACTGTGCACCCG
>NVWB01000360.1 GCA_002733575.1 Blastopirellula sp.
GTCCTCTGTTCGCATCGCACCGCTGTAGATTATGCCCTATGGGACTTGCTCGGCAGGGAAACCGGTAGGCCCGTGTACGAATTGCTCGGCGGTCCGGTGCGCGACCGGATCAGGATCTACCACTATGGCAGACCGGGCCCTAAACAGAACGAAATGATTGAAGGGCCATGGCACGCCTTGGGTCGAGAGCTGGCCAAAAAGCCTGGTGCTGCCGTGAAGACCGATCCGTTTATGGTTTTCGAACAACGTAGCGGCAAGAAAGCCTGGGAGGATACTGTCTACGAGGGCGGCGGCAAAATGCCGACCGAAGAGAACATCGCCTTTAACGAAATGGTATTCCGCTGCCTTCGCGAGGGCGCTGGCGACAAACTGGACCTGATCCACGGCGGCCACGGTCAGTGCTGTGCCGAAGGGGCAATCGCGACCTGCAAACGGCTCGAAGCGTTTGACCTACTCTGGATGGAAGAGCCCGTGGCCCCAACCAGTAGCATGGATGAAATGGCCAAAGTGGCAGCGGCCACCACAGTCCCTATTGCTACGGGAGAAAACCTGCAGGGCCTGGAAGACTTCACCCGTCTGATCGATAAGCGTGCCGCGTCGGTTCTCAATCTACCGCCGCCCAACGTCGGCGGACTGACCGAAGCACGCAAGATCGCCACCCTGGCCGAAATACGAGGTATGCAGATTGCGCCGCATTTCTTTTCGTATGGACCTTTATGCTGGTTGGCCATGGCAAACCTTTGCATGGCCACACCCAATGTGTTGATTCTTGAAGCGAATTCGTTGCGAGAAAATCCGTCCGGGCCAAGAAGTCTGAACAAGAATCTCTTTTTCAAAGAACCGATCAAAATCGACGGCTACTACTTTGTGCCCTCTGGCAAACCAGGGTTGGGTTATGAATACGATGAGAAATTCGTTGTAAGCCGGAAAAGGTTGGCATGAATAACATACCATTAATCCAGCTTAACGCGTATCTTCGGCTGCTGAACCTGTGTGAAAAGTGGTAAAGTGATATCGCCGTGATTAAAATTGTCCAATCTGTGGTATTAGCCAGCTCTTCCATTTAAACTGACTTCACAACCAGAAACATTTTGATTAATTGTTTGACACCCGTTTAATTCGACACTCTTAGAAGATCGATCATGAAACAAACCATAGTAATATCCATTGTTCTCAACGCTCTACTGCTCTGGCAAAACTGCCTGGCCGTAGAGGTCACGCGTCACGAAGTTGACGTCTGCGTGTATGGCGGCACAGCGAGTGGCGTCATGGCGGCGTTAGCTGCTGAGAAAGAAGGGGCAGATGTGATCATCGTGGAGCCCAGCCGATGGTTAGGCGGTATGACTGGTGGAGGGATCAACCATCTTGACTGGGGTAAAGGGAATACGGTGGGCGGCTCGACCTACAAGATTCTGATGGAAGGATTAAAAGAACAAAAAAGAGCGCATGAAGGGCATGCCGTACAGGGTATCGGTAACAAAGAGTATCGCGAGCGTTTTAAGAAGGCGGTTGAGGACCGAGGCATCACCGTGATCTACGACCACCGCCTGGGCACAGTCCAGGTCGGGGACGCCACCATCGACTCGCCGACGCGCCAGCGGCCGATTGCCATGAACGAGTCTTTCGAGGAGAACAAAGAGGGCCAATCCATTCGGTCCATCACCCTCGACTACGCCCCTGTCGATGAAACCGGCTGCCCCATTCCCGAACCGGTAAAACGCAACGTCGTCACGATCTCCGCGAAAGTGTTCATCGATTGTTCTTACGAGGGCGACGTACTCGGGATGAGCGGCGTCAGCTACACCTGGGGCCGCGAGTCACGGGAGCACTACGACGAATCGCTTGCCGGGGTACGCCCGAGTCTTTGGGTCCACGACATCGACCCCTACATCGAACCGGGCAAACCTGAAAGTGGATTGATCCCATTCGTTCAAGATCGGAAGCTGGGTTCTTTGGGCAGCGCTGACTCGTTGTCGATGGGGTACTGCTTCCGGTACGAGTTCGATATGAGTGGCAAGGGCATACCTATTCCCGAGCCGACGAATTATGATCCAGCCGAATTTGAAGTCTACCGCCGAGCCATTCGCGATGATGTTGACATCTTCTCAAGTCGAAAGATGCGAACAACACTCGACAAGATCACGGATACGAAGAGGGGGCCATTCGTCGGAGGCCGCCAATCGAATCGCAACCTGATGGGGTCCACCGTCTACGGGTGCAACGACGGCTACCCCAACGGCGACTGGGCCACGCGGTCGAGGATCTGGATGTTCCATCAGGAGTTCCTGATCAACTCGATCCACTTCGCAAAAACGGATCCTTCGGCCCCTAAAAGCATGAAGCAATATGCGATGAATACTTCCTTCAGGAAGGGAGTATTCGACGAAACCGGAGGCTGGCCGAACCAGTTCTATGTGCGCCAGGCCCGGCGGATGGTGTCATCGTACGTCGTCACACAGAAGGACCTTGAGGGCAAGACCGACCCGCCTCATACCGTTGCCCTCGCCGCCTATGGGGTCGACGATTGGCCGTATGCAGTGGTCGTGGAGGATGGCAAAATCGCTGTACAGGGCGGTGCGTTCTCCATCGTCTACATAGACAACGGGAAATACAACGGCAGCTACAAGATCCCCTACGAAGCCATCGTGCCGCGCAAGGGAGAGTGCGACAACCTGCTAGTGCCCGTTTGCGTTTCGGCCAGCCATATCGCTTTTACTTCCCTTCGCATGGAGCCGGTCTGGATGGTCCTCGGCGAATCCGCGGGCGTGGCCGCAGCCATGGCGGTCGATGCCGATATTCCCGTGCAGGACGTTCCCTACAAAAAACTTCGGCAGAAGCTGGAAGATCTAGATCAGACCCTCGATCGGATCGAGGGTCCGATCAAGGTTCCGAAAACGCAAAGCAATTCCGGGCAGTGGAAGTCTCAAGAGGCATGGAACAAACAGAAGAAAGGCTGGGAGTGGTTATTTCCTCATATCGACACCGACTCCGACGGGCAGATCTCGTCCGAAGAATACAACGCCTTCCAGAAATTCAAAATAGAACATAATGATTGGGAAGAATCACTCAAGAAAAAACGAGCCAAGACTTCTACGGGGCTTCTACCTAAAGACAAACCCAATATCGTATTGGTTTTCGCCGATGATCTGGGAATTGAAGCTCTCAATAACTACGGAGGCCATGGTATCCAGACGCCCCATCTCGACAAGCTGGCAGCGGATGGAATGTTGTTTACCCATTGCTTTGCCAACCCCGCATGCTCTCCATCGAGAGCTGAAATCATGACGGGCACCTATCCTCGATTCACGGGCATCCAACATGTGCTGAGCAACTGGGATGATGATTCCTATCTGGACCCAAAGCAGTTCAACAGTTTTGCCAATCAACTGAAGAAGGCCGGTTACGCTACCGCGATCGCCGGAAAATGGAATCTCTCGTGGCTTGAACGGAACGATACAGTCAAAGATTTCGGCTTTGATGAGTATTGCCTTTGGCAAATGTATGACCAACATGGCACCAAGAGATCGCGTTTTTACAAACCCTATTTCCGCATGAATGGCGGAATCGAAGAAGAATCGATCGCTGAGCGGTTTGGTCCGGACGTCTTGGCAGACTTCATGATTGATTTCATGAAACGAAAGAAGGACGAGCCCTTTTTGGTCTATTACCCAGCTTTATTGGTTCATACTCCCTACATCAGAGTCCCCGGTGGTTCGACGACGAGTGCGTTGCCCGATTCAGAGCAAAAGAATGGTCCGGAGTGTTTTCCCGAGATGGTCGAGTATCTGGACAAGAACGTCGGTCGGCTCGTGAATGCCGTGGATGAGCTTGGAATCATTAACAATACGATTGTTATCTTCTGTGCGGATAACGGCACACATGGCCCCGTGACTTCCATTTGGGGAGAGAACCGCACCAGAATCAAGGGCGGCAAGATGACGATGACCGACCGGGGCTCGCGTGTGCCCTTAATCGTCAGTTGGCCGGGGACGATCAAACCCGGAACGCAGTGTGACAATCTCGTCGAGCTAGCAGACTTCCTGCCTACGTTCCTAGACATTGCCTCGGCGCCGAAACCGATACAACGTGTCCACGGGCAAAGCTTCTTGCCTCAGCTCATGGGCAAAGAAGAACCATCAAGAGAATGGGTTCACATAGAGTATAAGGATAATCGACAAATCAGAACCAAAGAATGGATCTATACCGACAAGGGTAAGTTGATCAGAGTGAACGAATTGGGGCACCCGGAAAACCGACCACAAAAACAAGGGGATCACGCAGATGTCCGAAATGAGATGAAGAAAATCTTTGCGGATATCGACTGGGATTAATGCCAGGCGCCGTGTACAAATAACCTGAGACTGACTAAATCATAGCAGAGTTTCAACTTAGGTGAACTAGCCCAGCGACCTTCGGCGTGAACATCCTTTCACTGGTTCACTTGTAAGCAATTCGCGATTGACCAGAAATTCATTGATGAAGTTATTATGATTCATATTCAAATATGACCAAAGTATTCTTGTGCAAAGATTTGCCGTTCCTTTGAGTGGAGCAATCATTGCACATGGTAACCACCGAAGGTCGCTGGGCTAATACACCGGGGAATACATGGTAAAGCCCCAGATATTTTCATAGAACGGCTTGTCCTTGTTTGTTGGATACATTAGGCAATCAACTAAATAATTCTTTACGCGCTTCACCCTTATTGGCCAGTTTGAAGGGGCGACCACTCGGCGACTTCTCCTCACTGCTTGGATCTATACCAAGACGCCAGGCGATGGTCGCGTTAAAATCTATTACATCCAATGGATTCTCAGCTGCCTCTTTCCCGTTCTTACTGGTAGTTCCATAGATCTGTCCGGCTTTTACACCTGCACCCGCCATGAGACAAGTGAAGCCATTTGGATGGTGATCCCTTCCTTTATTGGGGTTCACATCAGGCTTTCTGCCAAACTCAGTTGATACGACAACCAGAGTGGACTCGAGTAATCCTTTTTGACTTAAGTGCGTTAGCAATGATGACAATCCTTTATCTAGCTTATTGGCATTCGCGGGAAATTTTTGATAGATACCATCATGGTAATCCCATCCGCCCAAATTCACTTGCACAAAACGCACGCCACGCTCGACTAAACGCCCCGCCAAGAGGCAGCTGCGACTGAATTCGTTCTTGTCATATAAACGGACAATCTTGGAATTTTCGTTTTTCAGTTCAAAGGCATCGATATCCTTCGACTCCATAAACTTCAGTGAATTCGCATAACTGTCCACATAAGATCGGGTATCCTTAGTTCCGTAGTCCTTATCAAAGTCCTTATTCAGAGAAGCCAGGATATCGAGTCGCTTCTTAAAAGCATCTTTTTCTACGGATTCATTTCGCTGAATAAAATTAATCCCTTGATCAGGGTTTTTGACTGGTAGAGCCGCCCATTGACCGGGGAGAAACCCAGCGTTCCCGGCTCGTCCATTACCGATGCTGATAAAATTCGGCAGGCTATCTTGCTCACTCGTTAAACGCTTATTCACCCAGGCACCCAACTCGGGATGAGTTACCGTAGAACGCGGATTGTAACTGGTAAGCATTTTATAGATGCCCGCAGGATGAGCGCCTTGGTTGGTTTTCATGCTATTCAACACAAGAACCTTATCCATCTGCTTAGCCAGCGTAGGAAAATAGTTACTCACTCGAACTCCATCAACATTGCTGTTGATAATGGTCGATTTCCCCATGACTGCTTTATCAACATCTACATTGAAGCTGTCATACTGGCTCAAGCCTCCTTGCAGAAAAATATAGATGACGGATTTTGCTTTAGCTGTCTGCGCCGGATTCATCTCTGCATTTAAAAAAGGCAGAGACATTCCTGTCATTCCAACACTGTAAATAAACTCTCTACGATTCATACTCTTATCTCGCAAATCTAAATTCATTGGAGTTTAGTAAGGCCCACAAGATATCATTCTGTGTATTGTCAAACAAAGAGATCTCTGATTTCTTAGGCAAGCGACCTAAGACAGCCTTCCAAATAACATCCATTTTTTCTTTATGAGTCTCTGCATTCTGTAGCTCGCGATAGACATAGGTCTCCTCTGGAATCCCAAGACCATTCATCAGGTACAAAATCTGCGGAATATCAGGTTCCAAATTAGTGCTATCGATCAGCTCACGATTGGATTTTCCTAATAACATCGATACCCAATGAGAGCGGTAATTTCGGCCAAAGGTAGATACACGCCATAACTCATAGGGCCCCATATCACCATTTCTCGCTTCCGCTTTTTTTTCTTCGCGGTTCTGAAACTGCGATCGCCCCGGTCCCTTAATAGAGTACTCGACAAAGTCCTCGACCGTCATATTCTGCGATTTATCATAGAAGTTCGTAAATCCATCCCACCTAAATTTAGTCGCCACATATTTATCTGGCGTTTCAGTTTTTAAGCTCAGCAGTGAGTCAACAATCACTTCTGCCGAAAGTCGCCTAACCACAGGTCCATCCAAAACGTAAGCCGGAGGCTTATCGCCCCATGCAAGTGCCTTACTCTGATAGGTCGCACTATTCAAGATCACACGCAAGAACATTTTTGTATCATAATTCGATGCTTTCATGAGCATGATCATTTTTTGAGTGAGAGCGGGATGCTCGCCCATCATTTCCTGAGTCAAACTGCCAAGTTGTCCGGCAAGCTCTGACCCCATGATTTTATGCCACAAGCGATTCACCGTCGCTTTGGTAAACATGGGGTTATCAATGGACGTCATCCAATCAGCCAGAGAGTGGCGGGAATTAATCTCTGGTCCAAAATAATGTTTCGGACGCGTCTCCAGCTTCTCTTTAGTCAGACTATAATTCACTTTCGGCATCTCACCGAATAGAACATCCGCCTCCATGACCTGATTAGGTGAGCCATCAGTATATTGGTAGTCATGTGGCAAACGCGTGAAGCCTGTGCCATTACCATAAATAGAAGCATGTTTCACGCGAACCGATTCGCGGTACACAATCCACTCATCGAAATCCTTTTGCCTCAAAATTTCGCGATCTTTGGCGTAGGTCTTTTTTTCATCCTCAGGCAAAGGGTCTACCCGCAAGTGAGTTTGGGAAGTGAATGCCGCTAATTGATAAAAATCTTGCTGTGTCCATTCGTCATAAGGATGGTCATGACACTGCGCGCACTCGATACTCATGCCCATAAAGGTTTTCACTGAATTTGCCAGATGATCTAACGGCATTGGTTCACGAGCGTAAAATCCAGTGGCCCCATTGCCTGGCTTATAGAGTTCCCCACTCGCATCAATCAATTCATGGGCCATTTGATTATAGGGCTTATTGCGTCGAACTGAATCTTTGATCCATTCCGAAAAATTTCCCGCATGATGTAATTTGTCTCCTACATCCTTTACCCTGAGTAGATCAGCCCAGTAATTATACCAATGACTGTTATACCCTTTTGAGTTAAGAAGCTCGTCGATAAGCTGGGCGCGTTTATCAGGCTGATTGTCGGCAATAAAACGATCCAGTTCATCGATCGTGGGAATGCGACCAATAGTATCAAGGTAAACACGGCGACAAAATGTGTATTCATCAATCACCGGACGCGGTGCCTGGCCGAGTCGTTTCAACTCATCCACTACTAACTGATCAATCTCGCGTGCATAGTCAGATACATTAACAGGCCCAAGCTCAATCTTTTCTTCCTTAGTGATATCATTTTTTTCAACTACCTTTGCCTTGCCCATTGGAGCAGTGTCTAAGCCATCGGTACCTTTCCAATCGCCGAAACTTCCACCACTCTCAATCCAGTTTTTGATAAGAGCAATCTGATCCTGCGAGAGTAAATCTCCATTGGCAGGCATGACATTATCATCGTCTTCAGGTAGATTAATCAATTGATAGAGCAAACTCTCATCGGGTTTTCCAGCAACTATGAAAGCGCCAGCGTCGCCGCCAGTTCTAATGAATTCAGGCATATCTAGGCGTAATCCACCCTGAGGCTTATTCCCTTTGCGCATCGCGGGATCGCTGTGACATTCAAAACATGATTGCTGAAAAATAGGCAGAATATGCTTTTCGAAATCTACTTCAGATTTCTTCATGTCCTCCGCATATAACACAGATGCAGACATGCCGACCACCATGAATATTGTTAAATATTTCAAAATCATCAATTAATATTACTCTAGCGTTGAAGTGCTTTAATGGTTAGCGAAAAACGCGGTGGCGATTGATCAAATTCGTTCATCCTGAATCTGATCTTTTGGCGATGAAACAAAAAGTGGAAGACTTCTGATTGATTGGCAGGAACAAA
>NVWB01000361.1 GCA_002733575.1 Blastopirellula sp.
TTGCCGATTGATCGTTCTTGCTGATGGCGGCTTGTCCTCTTCGAGTCGGCTTTTACGAAACCTCAGAATCATCTCTTCGCTGATTTCATTGACCGAAATGATGGGGTTATATTTCTCAAAGATATCAAGATCGGTCTCGTACTGTTTCCAGCCGCGAACAGCTTGCTGCGACCAGAGCAAAAAGAATTCCCTCGATTCCTCCCAGGAGTACTTGTTGTCGAGCAAATCTAACTCGGCCCGGTCGGCCCGGGCTCGTAGCTCCACAAGCATTGATTTGGCGGTAGCAAAATTGCTGGATAACCTCCTGCGGATTAGTTCACCCTTGCAACGAAAGCAAGCGTAATACATGTCACCACGCTGAATCATGCCGCGAGGAAGTTTTTGTTTTCTAGGCATCAGGTTCTTTTAACCTTGGGTCTGGAATCTTTTCAAGGAATAAAATCACGCTACGGGTATCAAGCGTAATCTCGCCAGGCTTTTGCCATCCATAGATCTTATTTTCTCGCAGTCTCCGAACTACGGTATCACGGCTACAATCCATGTACTTTGCGGCCTCATTGGTAGTACATCGATTGTATTGCAAAAACTCCTTGTCGTACTCTTCTAATCCATGCCTCAAGCCAGCAACCAATCGATCTACCTCGGCGTCGAGACCTTCATTAGCATCACCGATGCTGGGCCCATCCTCTCGATTCCGTGGCCGAAGTCGTGGTACGCTCGAAACTGGATTGACAGACGGTTCCAATCTATGCCTGGTGGTAGTGGCTGGATCCCGTAATCGTCCGACTTCCTCCGCTGGATCTGCATTCGCAGTTGGTTCTGTTTGCGGTGTTGGGGGACTGGGTTTCGTTGTTTCATGGGTTAGGCCTTGGTTCGGTGGGTGGACAGAAGTTGTAGCCAATGATGGATTGGATACTTCTGTATGTCTTTGGCCACTAGAATCATGACCCGTTGCAGGGCCATGTCGCGGTAATCTGCCATCAGCAGCCTTTTCACGATCTCCCGCCGGCTCGCTTTGCGGAATTTGTGTTGGAGTCGCATTATCGGTCGTTCCTTCGAGTTGGTTGTTATGGATTTTGGCGGTCCGTTCGGCTTCTTCGACTTGCTGATTGCCGATGTCGAGCCGTTTGTAGAGCCGCTTTTTAAATTCTGGATCACGCTTTATTTCTTCCGAGGCCTCGCTATTCGACTGTAAAACGAGGCCGAACAATTCGTCAATTGTCATATAATCGCTCCTGATAGATCAATTTTCCATTTAGTTGATTTAAATAGTTGACAGATCAGATCAGGGTGCGTACAATCCACGCAGCAAGTCTGATCTGTCGAAAACCTTGTTTTTGGCAAGTCTGGTTATGAATCTGCGAGTTTTACTGTCTAAGGTACGCTCGCTTTTTTCATTTCTTGTGGTCTGGGGAGCCCCGGTGGGCTTGTCGCTTTATGGGATCATCGGCGGCTCCTGTTTTTGTAACAATTCGAGCAAATCAACTCCAAACATCTCTTTAAAGGTTTGGCAGATTTTATCTTCTAGGTAAAACATTTCCTCCATTCCATCGTTGAGTGCTTTGATGGCGGATGCTTCGCCATCACTAACTTGAGCGAGTCGCTCAAACAATTCAGATATATCCATCAAATCCTTGGCTACTGACTGGTTGATTAATATAAATCCAGCTAATACCTTTTGGCGATGGAAGTCACTTTCCTTCACTGCTTGTCTTACCTGTTCTTTTTGTAAATCAGTCATCATTATCTTTTCCTTTCTTCGCGGCTTGGTGGCTTTATGTGACTGGTTCTCTTTTTGCTTCTTCACGAAGCCGACTATACGTGTTAAATAGAAATCTTTGCCCGTGCTTTGTTAGCCGCTTGCCATTTTTTTTAACCAAGCCGAGATGCTTGATTATTGCCTCGCTAGTGCTTCCGTTATGATATCCAGTCGCTTTTTTTAATACCGCATTCTCTACTACATCTCTAGGGTCTTTTCCCCCAAAGTTGCAATTCTCAAATGCGTCTTTTAATTCACTGTCAGACACTTCGCCAAAAATTCGCTTACTCATCTTTTTCTTTCTCCGTGTTCTCTGTGAACTCTGTGTTAAAAACTGAATCAATCTAAGCCGCTGCTTGTTCTGCCAGCAGTTGTTCTCGTAACTCGCGGCCGGCTTCGTTGAGGCCGAAGGCGTGGCGTTTTTGTTCGTCGATTCCGTTGTAAATGGCCAGCTTGAGACTGACGAGTTCTCGGAAGATGGCATACGCTGCTTCGTGATCTCGATAGAGAAAGAAGTTGAGCGGACGGATGTCGAGTGAAGTGATTAACTTCGTTTGGGATCGGGATAAGCGTTGAAGCATTTTGTTGGTTTCCTTCGGGGTTTATAGGGGTTAAATGGTTAGGCACTGAAAAAAGTATGGATCACTATATATGTTCAAAATCAAGCCCGAGACGTTGCACGTCTGCTGGGTAAACGTATTCTGATGTGAAAGGCCAGGGTTGGTCGATTGTTTGACCGTCGGCATCTTCGTATTGAAAATACGCTTCGTCAGAGTCAAAGAACACAATTGCTTGGTATCCTTCTGGTGGCTCAATTTTCACCTCTGGTTTTAATTGAGGGTGCAAGGTTCCTAGTCGTTTTTCTTGTTTCTCAATAGTATCGAATGCTTCTCTAAACTCACTCTCTAAATTACTTAGCGCAATCGTTTTTTTGATTCGCAAACTATCGATTTCGTCTCTAATTAGCTCTCTTGCCTCGCAAGCAAAATCGCACGGGCAATCCCCTCCACGTTTACTGCACGAATTGACCAATTGGTCTAATCTGCTCATAATTTTTTCTCCGTATTGAAATGGGGTTAGAAATAGGCATAATGTCTCCGGGCACACGGGTTGGCACGGATGTTCGTTTATTAGCGATTAGCGCAGTAGTGCTCGCTGGAGGAGCGAGGTTTGGACAACTGCGAAAGAATGCGTATGCTTGAGAAAACCACGTAACAACGCGGCAAGTTTTGGCCGATGAAAATCCATGGCGGATAAGCTCCTGGGATAAGCGGGAGTGGTAAGCAAGATCGTTGATGCCAGAATGAAGATTCTGGCGGAGGTCTTGGATGGTGCTCAATACACCATCCGTCACTTTTTTCTTTGACACCGATCTTACTGGTTTAAATAATTCCGTCAATTGTTTTCTCCACTTTCTTTCTGTTTGGTCTGATATTATCTTTTGCCACACAATTCCACACAATTAAAAACAATTGAATTGTGTGGGGTGTCTAGGTGTTCTGCGGCAAATTTCATCTCTAACTCTTTGCTGGCCTCGTATTTACTTCCATCCGGCGATCCCGGCATGAAAACTCGCGCACGGGCTGTGGTGCATCTTGGTTAAAAGATCAGCCCGTGAAGCCGCCGGAAGTGGCGACTGTCGCGAGCCTTTCATGCCGGGATCGCCGGATAAAATAGTGGATATATCATGGATTGTTGATCTGTTATTTCATGCCGCCGAAGGGGCGGTTGTGGCTAATTTTGGCAATGGTTGCAAGAAAGTGTGCGAACTAGGCTTGTTTAGAGAGGCACCCTAAGTGAAGAAACAAGTGCGTAATGCGATCCAGAACCGCTCCAAGTAAGAACTAGCTACGGAGGTTCGGACAGTTGTTCATTCAGCTTTTCGAGGGCACGCAGTTTAGACCGTGGTAAGTTAGAACTGTGTGTGGTTGCGGCCAAAAGCTACAACCCTCCACTCATAGTGCGGGTCGGTGGAAAAGTTCCACTGGCCCGCCTGTTTTTGTGGGGTGGTTAAATTACCATCCCCCAAGTGAAGTTAACCACATGTGGACATAAATTACCAGAAAAAACCCCTATTTGTCGCGGAATAAATAAGTCACCTAGCATTAACCTTTGTGAAGTAACGACTTGCACCCGCAACTTATTTTATTTTGCACAAAGTGCGTAAAACGCTGAAATGAATAAGGACAAATCACGTACAAAAAAACCGTACACTGAACAGGCGTTTAGTTGAGTGACAAGCTGTTGTCACCGTGCCACCTTTGGTTTTGAAATTTCTAGATTTACATTCCATTTTTCTGGATATTTTAATTGACAACACTGTTGGGATTGTTAGAAAGAGGGAGGCAAGGCCAGTCTTTAAGTAGATTGGTTACGTCTGCCAGAGGGTGTTGGTGCGGTTTTATTTCACTGCATTTTTAAGGTCTAATACCCGTTATCCCACTAATCTAATTCTTGGAGAACCCAGATGAATTTGCCGCAATTGCCTAACTCGAATGACACCCGTCACATAAACGCAGCGCTCCACACGTGGTTTCTGAACTCCGGTGAAATTACAGTCATCGCTTCCGACTTCCCTGTTAATAATCCCCCGAAACCTATGCCAGAGACTCTTCAGACATTTACGCTTGTCGAGGTGGTTGGCGTTTCACCAGATTTGGCAAAGGCAATCCAACGCGTATTAGGAGAGCGAGTGGTTCCACTTTGCGGACAATTCTCGTACGGCTGGGGTAGCTGCAACTTGCACCTTATCTCTCTCGCCAAACGCGAAAATGAAGAAGCCTACCGCGTAATGTTTCCGCTGTACTACTTTGAACAGAGCAGTGCTGATTTAATTCAGACGTTTGAGAAGTCTCAACAACATGGCAAGGTGTACGAAGACCTCGGATTAGATCGCTCGCAGTTGAATATCACGACTTTCAGGTATGTATTACGATCGGGATGGACGACAGTGGAATAACAAAGCCGATTTCATTTATTCACACACAAGGAAACTTAAGAAATGCGAAATCGAAACATCCTTTACGCCATGCTTATCCTTCTTATTACTGCTGAAGCAAATGCTGGGCTACTTTCTAAACTCAGGTGTCGAAAACGGCAGCGATGCGTCACTCAAGAGCTATCGCTTGAACGGAGATTGGGCGACCTCTTGAGTGAAATTCCATTGGATCCTAAACATCAAAGCCAACCTCCTGAAGGATTGCTAGAGGATGATGACCGACCAGGGCATATTAAAAAATATCTCGTTATTGATTGCTGGAAAGGAATTGGAAGATTGGGACATTTCTCGGTGCCTTATAACATAGGCAGATGGAGGTATCCTCTCAATGCTGGTGATAAGAGATCAGTTGAGTTTGCAATCACATATCATGGTCATGGTTCATATTTGAGACAATGGTATGATTATGAAGACTGACCGATAGATCGATGTACTCATTATTTCAGGTTCTAGCACAGGTTTTGGGGGTTCGTTGAGTGATTCGGTTTAGCTGTTCGCATTGTGACAAGTCGATTAAGGTGAGTGCCGATTCGGCGGGGAAAACGGGCAAGTGCCCGAAGTGTGGGGATAGCGTTGTGATTCCGTTGGAATCGGAACCAGAAGAACCGATGGCTCCGGCTTCACCACAGTTTGTGACAACGCCAGCCTTCAACTCCAAATTAACCATTGCGTGAACCCAAGCAGCGGTTGACGTGAATGTAGACCAAGGCGAGTGTGTCATACCGCTCGCCTTGGTTTTTTTGCGCAGGTCAGGGGCCACTCTTAAGAATTTGTAATCGCGGGAATAACTGATAGGATATTCACTTCGTTTGGAGTTTTTGTTAGTGGAAAAATAGCGAGATGAGCGCACAAGAATTAGGGCTGTTGGAACAGGTTGCGAAATACGATCCCCAGTATGATGTCCAAAAAATTACAATGGGAACGACCCCTAATCATCACGAACCATCGTCTTATGAGCTGTCTTTAGCAGCCAGAAGCCTAGTAACGATTAAGGGTTACATCGAAAAGTTTCATCGGGGAATCAATGAATATCAGATGAGTCCAATTCGACGAGATAGTTGCAATATCTTGTTAGCAGAACTTATGCACTCATCGCTTGTTCTTGAGCGTTTCTTTGAAGGAGAAACCGAATTGGAATTGATGGATGGCTTTATCTATTGCTTCTTTCTTCACGCTAGAACCGAAACTATGGTTCAATACGCAAAAGAGTTCATTAGAGGATAGCAATTCGCACTAGATTACAAGAATTTGCAATTGCTGAAATAGCTGTTATGATACTCCCTTCGTTTGGTGTGTTTTGTTTTGGCTCAAATTTCGGGGGATCGGTCTGTGATTCGGTTTAGCTGTCCGCATTGTGCGAAGTCGATCAAGGTAGAAGAGGATCTCGCTGGCAAAACCAGGAAGTGTCCGAAGTGTGATGGAGTGTTCGAGATTCCCTCAGAGCCAGCTTCGCCCCAGTTTGCGACGACGCCCGCTTTCACGCCACCGCAACCGACGACACCGCCTCAACCTGTAATGCCGCCTCAACCGACGATACCTGCTTATCAGCCGCCACAACCAACGTATCAACCGCCGACGGTTCAACCCAAGCAAGTTTCGCTGGACCTGCCTCGAGGAACCGCTTCGGCCATTGCATGGGTGTACGGCCTGCTGGGGCTGGCCACGTTGGCGGGCTTGGGGATTTATGTGTCCGTGTTCTTTCTCGGCCAATTCAGTGCAATTCAAGAAGCGGCCTTGTCGGCCATGTTTGCCACGCTTTTCATTGCAGGCTATGTGTTGACGCGGAGTATTGAGAAGATTGCCAAGGCGAGAGCCAGGCGTTGAGTTTGTTTTCTCACACCGCCAGCGGGGCAGTGGCGGTGTGGGTTTATTTAGTGTTTTTTGAAAAGGGAAATTATAATGAGATGGACACAACAGCAATGCGAAGTTGCATTTAATGACTTCTGGAAATCAGAACGTACAAAATGCCCTAACGACAATTCCATTGTAAATTTAAAACTAACCCACTTTATGAATGGGGAATATTTGATCTCTGGGTTTTGCCCAGCGTGTGGGGAAGGAATAGAAATGGGGCGTACCCAAGATCCACGAAAAGCAGGATTCAGAAAATGGACAGAAGAGGAAGAATCTCTCCTGAATGATGCACACTTTCAGGGCAATAGTGCGGACTGCCCTGTTTGCGATAGTCATGTCGAGATGCAGTCAGTTCCGATTCAACAAGGCACTATTATTACATCTCGATGCATCCGATGTGCCAACGGAGGTGAGAATACAATCAGGCACGACAGAGTCTAATAAATTAAAACAATTGGTAGTCAATTCGATGAACCTAAAAGGGAGCTCTTTTATTGAGGATGAAAAATGGACATCAAAGATTTTGTTAGAGAGACGTTAGTTCAGATTGCTGAAGGCGTCAAAGAGGCGAATAGCCAGCTTAAGGAAAAGGAAATAAATGCAGTCGTAATGCCTACTCCCGATTCCTGGTCAAGAAAAAGTTTTACGAGAGAGATTAAATTTGATGTGGCTGTGATCGCTGAATCAACAACAGAAATGGGAGGAAAAGCCAATCTAACAATTCCTGTCGTTGGAGTTGGATTCAAAGGTGATGTTAATCATGAGACCTCAAATCAAAACATATCACGCGTTGAGTTTACTGTCCCTATAATGCTTCCCAACGTGCAATTTAAAGCGGATAAGCTTTACAAATAGAAAACATCAAAGTGGCGGCCGGACACAGAAAGAATTAGATATGGCTAACCCAGAACATGTGGAGATTGTAAAGCAAGGTGCTAGGGCTGTCGAAAAATGGAAAAAAAACAACGAAGGAAACGAAGAGAGACTAGACCTGAGAAATGCTGTTTTTTCCAGTCTTACTTTCGATGGAGTGGACTTTAGTAGGTCCAGAGTAGATCACGCCAAATTTAATAAAGCCAAGTTAGTAAAGTGCAAATTTAAAAAACTCTCGATGGCAAACATGGAATTTAACGATGCTAAACTCACAAAAGTTGATTTGTCTGGAGCAACGATAGTTAACTCTAAATTTAATAAAGCGGAGTTGCAAGAAGTATCATTTCACAAAACGACTCTTAGAAATGTAGACCTATCAAATGCGACCCTGATTGCTCCAATATTTAATTCAACCACGAAGATCGAAAACTGCACATGGTTTGAAACATCAGTAGATCGATACACAAAGGAATATCTAAAAGACTATCTCGGCCAAGGCCCGCTCATGGACCTAAATGTTAATGACGATCTCGCCAAGTTAAAATCTCGTTTTAGTGGAATTTGGATGTGGTCCCATGTGATCGCATTAATCCTATTCTCATTGCCCTACTTGTGGTTTGTTGCAAGTCAGTGGTCGCTCTCGTTCATGAGTGAAGGCGTTGAGTCCTCACAGAAATCAATAACGCTTCTTGAAGCGATAGCAAGGTATATCTGGAATGGCGGGGAGAATTGGAAGTCTGGTTGGAATTTTAACTTCTTGTCTTTCAGTTCGTTTTGTGGATTCTTGATTTACAATGGTTT
>NVWB01000362.1 GCA_002733575.1 Blastopirellula sp.
ACCTTCTCTTGGGAATGCGTATTTGATGGTGGCCTTTTGCTTTCTCGCACGCACAGTATAACCATTCCAGATTTGATGTAGGTCGGTGTCACCAGAGACTAAGCGCTCAAGCACACCATCTGAGTTGTATACCTTTACGTGAGGCTTTTGACTTTCCAGAAGTGCAAGGACCTTTTTCATATCATCGGGGCTTTCATTACACAGCGGAAGGCCCAGATAGATTTGCGCAAAGGCTACTGTGTCAACGGCATTTTTGAACATACCTATTTTACCTTTGAGCTCTTCCGGTGGTTCAAACAATGTTTTGTATGTGTCTATGTCACCGGAATAAATTGCGGTATTCACTGCAAATGTGGTGGTCCCCCATTGCCATGGAATGGTATAAGCATTCTTGGCATCCCATGCTGGGCTGACAAGGTCATCTGCAATATTTTGATACCCGGCAAGTTTGCTGGCGTCAATTTTTTGGAGTAGACCTTCTTTAATAAATACCGGTATGAAATTTTGGCCAGGAACAATAATATCATACCCGGTGCCTCCGGATTTCAATTTGGCAAGCAGGGTTTCATTTGAATCGAACGTATCAAGCGTTACCTTGACATCATGTTCCTTCTCAAATTTCTTGATCAATTCCGGGGACGTATAATCCGTCCAGTTGTACATAAACAATTCGCCTTCAGCCAACGCTGCCCCGGCGGTTGTCCCAATACTTAATGCTGCAATACCAACAACACTCTGCAATTGTTTCCAGTTCATTTTTGTTTCCTCCTGTTACTTCAGTTAAATAGATCTCTTTGAGTTCATCGCCTCTGTCCGATCACGTAGGACAAGGTGACAAAGAGTATGGAAATGCCGAGCATGATTGAGGACACGGCATTGACCTCCGGAGTGATGCCGATACGCACCAAGCCGTAGATATATAGCGGCAAAGTTGTTGAGCCAGGTTCCGCCACCATTAGTGTGATAATAAAATCATCAATCGATATGACAAAAGCCAGCATCCCACCAGCGAGGATGCCTGGAGCAAGCAGAGGCAACGTAATGTGACGCATGGTTGCCCATCGATCTGCATAGAGATCTCTTGCGGCCTGCTCAAGCGTTGTATCCATGCCCTGCAATCGAGCCCGAATTGGCAGGTAGGCAAATGGAATGCAAAATACTGTATGAGCAATGATAATATTACCGAGACCAAGGGACAGCCCCAGGAAAGAGAAAAAAGACAAGGTTGCCACCGCAGTTACAATTTCCGGAACCATTAACGGCAACATCAGGATGCTATTGGCTGCCGGTTTTCCCCGAAAAGCGCTGCCACGTGCCATGGCGAGCGCGGCCATTGTTGCAATTGTTGTCGCGAACACTGTGGCAATGGCCGCAATGAGAAGGCTGTTAATCGCGGCCCGCTGGATATCATCGTTTACAAAAACCTTGGCGTACCATTCTGTACTGAAACCACCCCAAATTGTGGCTGAACGGGTTTCATTAAATGAGAAAATTACCAAAATAACTAAGGGTGCATATAGATAAGTGAAAAACAGCAGAGAGATGACTCCCAACCCCGGAATGTGCCTTATATCATTGTTCTTGTTGCTCATCAGTGCAGATTCCCGTCAGAACGCCGACCAGGGCCAAGTGCATACCAAGTCAATGCCACCATCACGATGGCCATGGTAAAAATCGCGAGCGCGGAACCAAATGGCCAATTTCTGGAAGATGAAAATTGTAGCTGGACCAGACTGCCCAGCATCAGTTTTTTGCCACCACCCAGTAAATCAGGAGCAATATACGCACCCAAGCTTGGAATAAAAACCAATAGCGAGCCTGCGACAATTCCTGGAATTGCGAGAGGTATTATCACCTGCTTCATTGCTTGCCAGCGCGTCGCATACAGATCGCGAGCAGCTTCAATCAGTCGATGGTCTAACTTTTCCAACGATGCGTAAATCGGCAAAACCATAAACGGGATAAACGTATAGATGAGCCCCAAGATAATTGCGCCATTTGTATAAAGAAGCGTCAAGGGGTGCTCCAACACCCCTGAAGAAATCAGGATATTATTTATCAATCCGGTATCGCGCAGGATTAGTATCCAGCAATAGGTTCGTATGAGAAGGTTCGTCCAAAACGGAATGGTGATCAAAAGAATTAAAATATTACGCCGAGATGTAGGCTGAATGGCAATGTAATAGGCTACCGGAAAGCCGACCAGTAACGAAGCGACCACAGCAACCGCACCGATCCACACCGAACGCCAGATAATACCGAGATAGGTAGTGTCAAATACGAGGCGGCCATCAAGATCGCGCTCAAACAACAAACGCACATATGATTCTACTGTAAAATTCCACCGAACGCCCCCATAAGGATTTGGCTCCAGGAATGAATACAGGGCCATGATCAGGATTGGCAAAAGCATAAAAATGCCAATCGTGGCCATGGCAGGCGAAATGCCAAGCACAGTTCTAAATGTGTTGGGCCTTATCATTGTTCACCTCGGATCACTTTTAACGCATGTTTGTCAAAATGGATGTGAACATCGCTACCAATTGCAAACAATGGTGTACCATCACTGCGGTTTTCAGCGCGTGCGGTGACCTCGATCGCGCCATCCAATTCGATCTGGTAGTCGGTGTTATCCCCCAGATAGACAATGTCGCGTACTATTCCTTTGTGGCTGCCTTTTATTGGGTCGGCCAACAATGAGATTTTCTCGGGTCTTAAAAACAACGTCACCACATCATTGACTGAAATTGAAGACGTCCGTTGGGATCTAACTTTCATATATTTGCTAATCTGACATTCCACGTCCGACTTCGTAACTTTTGTTACTCGTGCGATAAAGAAATTTGATTCACCGACAAAATCAGCAACAAAGCGATTTGTTGGATTTTCGTAGATTTCTGCGGGTGTGCCTATTTGCTGGATTTCACCTTGTGACATCACAACAATACGGTCACTCATGGTGAGCGCCTCTTCCTGATCGTGGGTGACAAACACAAAGGTGATACCTGTGCGCCGTTGCAGATCTTTAAGCTCCAAACGCATGGCTTGACGTAATTTCAAATCGAGCGCCGAGAGCGGCTCGTCTAACAACAGCACTTTTGGATGAGGTGCCAGTGCACGGGCAAGTGCAACACGTTGTTGCTGTCCTCCGGAAAGTTGCGATGGATTGCGATCTCCATATTCTGAAAGTTTGACCAGTTCCAGCATTTCTCTTACTGTTTTGGCGACCTGATCCTTGTCCTGCTTCAGTTGCTGAAGCCCAAATGCGATATTTTGCGCCACGCTCATATGCGGGAACAGTGAATAATTCTGGAAAACCGTATTGACGGGCCTTTTTTCCGGCGGAAGTGCTGCAATATCATCACCAAACAACCGCAAATCTCCTAGAGTAGCTTCTTCAAACCCTGCAATAATGCGTAGCAATGTGGTCTTCCCACAACCGGACGGCCCAAGCAAAGTTAGAAACTCGTTGTCTTTGATTGCCAATGAAATGTCTTTGAGTGCAACGACTGGCGGCGTGCTCTCATAGACTTTATGGACTTTGATTACTTCAACCGCATTTTTCATAGAGTAATTTCTTCAAGCATTCTCAACTCCCCACACGATATTTATGCGCTGCTCATATATTAGTCAGGCACACGAATATATGCATACCCCTCGAGGGGTATGCATTCACATTGCCCATACATTTTACCTGAATTATTGAGCCCCACGATAAGATGGATGCCGATAAACTTCTTCGCCCGCCAATAATGTCCATAGCACTTTAGTATTGCGAATTTTGTTTGGGGCGATCTCAAGTAAATTTTGATCGAGAACCACAAGATCTGCAAACTTACCGACTTCGAGTGAGCCTACAGTTTTTTCCTGTCTCAGGGCGTAGGCTCCGTTGATGGTATAGGCCTCAATGACGGTCCCAATGTCCGGCAAATTCTCGATTTTACGTGTCAGTGCATTTTGCATGCCCACAAACGGATTGATCGTACTCACATCATAGTCACTCGATAGCGTAATGAGCGCACCAGCCTCATAGATTGACTTTAAAGGAATGGCAAAATTTGCACGGCTGCCGAGGAGATAGCCTGAGTCACGTTTATAATTAGCGATATTGGTCCAATCGCCAGCCACCTGAAAATCAGCAATTACATTGAGTTGTTTGAAACGAGGATGGTCTTTTTTATCGGTCAACTCGACATGGGTGAGGCGATGACGCCGGTCGTGTTTGCTCTTATTAACCTTAGCGGCTGCTTCAACAGCGTTTAGCGCCTCATGAACTCCGCGATCCCCGATTGTGTGAATATGAAAATCAAATCCCACGGTTTCCAGTTCAGTGATATATTTTGTCATCCGTTCCTGACTGAAATAATTGAGACCGCGATTGCCGGAAATGAAACCGTAATCGTACAGATAAGGCTGCTTCATTGCTGCGGAACCAACTCCAGTAATGCCGTCGGCGTATATCTTGATTTGTGTCGCTCGTAGCAATCGCCCCGGCTCATTACTATACATGGCCTTCAGTGTGCTAATTTGCTCATCACCAAATTGTGGATATCCCCAAAGTGACATGACTACCCTGGCCGTCAGTACATTTTCACGCTCTGCGCGTTGCCACACTTTATGATGCCCACGGGTCCAATACACTCTCGCATCGGCAATGGAAGTGATGCCGTTGCTGGCCAATTTCCTCAAACCGATCTTCAATCCGTCGTAGGCTTGGTCCAGTAATTCGGCGGTCGGCTTTAACTGCAATTCCTTCATCATGTTGCCGGCATTGTCGATCAAGATACCATTGGGTTTGCCGGTCTTTTTATCTTTAACGATAATCCCACCCGGTGGGTTTGGGGTGTCTGCGGTAATTTTTGCTAACTCAAGGGCTTTTGAATTCACCCACATGGAATGAGACGTAAATTCCATCATAATTGCCGGGCGATCAGGCACTGCTTCATCAAGCAGCTCCACGGGAGGCCGGGTTTCACCCACTATATCATCGATATAATACCCCCAACCAGTCACCCACTCAGCCGATTTGTTTCTTCGTGCACAGCGCTTAATTTTTCCCAACTGGCGTGAAACCTTGACACCTGCGGTTAACAAGCAACTTGCTGCGGCAGGATTGTTCGCTTCCAGCGGATGGGTATGCACATCGTGAATTCCCGGCATAACAAACCGGCCCTCAAGATCGACAACTTTTGTGCCCTTTTTCAAGTGCTGTTCGACTTCCTCATTACTCCCAACAAATACGATCTTGCCGTCCTTGACAGCCATCGCTTCTGCCAAAGGTTGGTCTTCGTTCACCGTATAGATAGTACCATTTTTAAGTATAAGATCAGCGGCTTTTACAGGTGTGAAAAAACACAAAAAACCAAACACAATTGGCATAAATGTATTCGAGATACTTCGATGGTTATTGAGATGAAATTTTAAGTTCAATTTGTGCTCCAATTCAAATGTGATTTGGCTGATTCAGAACCAATCAGTTGATGTACCGGGGATAGGTCAATTTCGCTGCTTCACTGTGATCAAGATCGACATCCACCGTTACAAAGGGCGTGTTGGGTGTAGTCGTGGCAAGAACAGCACCTTCTGGATCGATTACCCAACCACAACCACCCATTTCAAATCCAGATTCATATGGCCTGGTTTGATTTGATGATAGACAATATGAGCCAGATACGATTGCGGCAGTACGACCAGCAGCCATCCATCCGTCGTTTCCCAGTGTTGGAGTGGCGCGGGGGACGCATAATAAATGCGCACCGTCCCTACCATAGCGCCTTGCGTGTTCAATAAACCAAAGTTCGGAACAGATGAGCATACCCAGTCGACACCTGGAAGTTTCCACTGTCTCAAAATTCCCAATTCCCGGGTGATACCACCGGGCTTCCCGATATCCATCTTCATCGGGTAGGTGTATTTTGTCATGTATATCTGTCCGCCCACTATTCAACGTGCGTACAAATCCCCGGTTGTGACGCCTGCCATTGCTATCGGCCGTCGGCATTGTGGCAACGATCTCGCAATCGGGCAGTCTTTTCAGTTGGTCAATCCATTCGAGATGACGTTGTACAGATAGCTGCCAACGGTCCTGATCCGGGGTTTCATTTTGTGACAACCAGTCATCAAATGGCATTTCCGGTAAAAGAACAAATTCGCTGCCAGCCATGGCACAATGCTCTTGAAGCGCTTGCAATTGCGCCTCAAGCATCTCTGGCCGGCTGTCCCATTCACAAACCGTTACCCTCATCACACCGGACATTAGATTACACTCCCGGCACTTGTTGCGTGATACAGTGTATCCCTCCGCCACCCTTGGCGATATAGGTTCCCTTTATCGGCACTACTTCACGGTCTGGAAAAGCGTCACGAATAATTCCAAGTGGAATGTCGTCCTCACTGGCTTTTCCTGCAACCGGTACGAGAACGGCTCCGTTACAAACATAAAAATTCATATGCACCACATCAAAACTCGTAAGCGGTATTTCTATGACCTCCAATTTTCGACCCTTTGCATCGTATGACTGCTGCAAAATCTGCTTTGCCTTATGTGTGATCGCGTAATTAGCGTCATTCTTGTCATTTGTAGTATGCACCAAAACAACGCCCGGTGCTGCAAATGCGACAATGCCATCGATATGACCGTCCGTAATTGGGTCCGGAACCAGTCCGTTTGGCAACCAAATAATCTTGGTAACTCCAAGCCAATTCTTGAGAACCGTTTCGATGTCTGCCCTGGATTTCCCGGAGTTACGGTTTTTATTCAGCAGACAATGCTCAGTCGTGATTAGGGTCCCCTCACCATCAAATGCAACCGCTCCGCCTTCAAGCACCATATCAGCAGGATAAATATCCATGCCCATGTGTTTTGCAAAGTGGGCTTTAACTAAAGCGTCATCATCATGAGGTGGAAATTTTTCACCCCAGCCGTTGAACTCAAATCCGGCAACACAGCGATCCCCCAATTCGTTGGTCAGAATCATCGGGCCACTATCCCTCGCCCAACCATCATTTAATGGAAACTCTACCAAATCAATTTGCGAAGACAGAACCTTTTCAACTGCCGACCAATCAGATGGATTGATCGCCAGGGTTAGCGGTTCGAATTCTGATATTTTATTAGCAACATTGATCCATTCTTTGCGCGCACCGATAAGCTTGTTGCGTTCCCAATTTTGTCCCGGAAGAAATTGCATCAGACTGCGCTCATGGGTCTGCCATTCCGCCGGGAAAGAAAAACCATCATCAACTGGTACTCGGTTTATGACTTTGGCACCTGTTGATGCATAATCAACAATGTTTGACCGATCAGTCTCAGTTGCACCTTTTGTAGAAATATCCAATATTTTGCTCCACTATGCTTATATTTTTCGATTCAAATTTGGTCACTAGCCATCAATCTGAAATGATCAATTCGTTGGGCGATTTAAAGCGCCTCCAATTGACACCACCCAGCGATAAAAAGAGCCATTGTTTTTGTCACACGTTTGATGCTCGCGATATCTACGCGCTCATCGTACCCATGATAGTTTTCGGCTTTGGGGCCATAATTTAGCGCAGGCGTATCCTGATACAGGGCGAAAAAACGGCCATCTGTGAGTCCTGTTGCGAGAAACTCTCCAAGGCTGCCACCGCATATTTGAGTATGTATATTTGTCAACAGAGCCTCCGCATCTTCGGCACCCTCCAAGACGCAGCCTTCGGCCAAGTATCCATGATAGCTGATCTGCGGTGGATTTTCCGCAAGAAACGGATCAGTTGTGGATGCCTCAAATATTACATCTTCAATTTCCCGGCATGCGTTTTTCGGCAGTTGACCTGGATAAATTCCGACCCTCACATCAATTGTACACCAGCCAGGAACACTTGAAGGCCAATCTCCACCTTCGATTTCTCCAATGTTCAGGTTAATTGGATGGTGATGTTCGGCATATAATGGTAGATCAAGGCCATACAATTCTTTGACTTTAGCAATCGCCTGCGCACTCGCCCGTGGACCAGCCAATAATCTGGCTGGTTCACCGGGCAAAATACGCGACAACATGAATGTAAGTGCCAATATGCCAGAAAATATGACTGCAATAGAGCCTATTCGACGAATTATATAACCTACCATGACAGCTTATTTCCTGATCATGTTGCAACCCTGAGAGTCTGACTCGAAACTATTCTCATAAAATCAACCCCTTGCCAATCGCCTTGTTACCATCTTGATGTGAGCGATCAGCAGCCAGCTTTCTGCCG
>NVWB01000363.1 GCA_002733575.1 Blastopirellula sp.
GCGAAAACCAGATAGATTGCAAAGAACAAACCGCAAAGAAGGGCTGAAGGTTTCATCGTGTACCTTGGTTGAATTAAGGAGGCAGGTCTGCGCTGAGGGTAGGGATGAACAACAATAAGTGTACGACTAGATTGAGAAGCCGTAAATGCTATTTACTATCGACAGTTAAATTCACTTGTCGTTCTGATTTCCGTATCATTGTACTTCTCCTAGGTTACTGTGTCAAAATCCATTCTGACGTGTTCCACTTGTCCAAAGGGAGGTTTATACACAACAGGAGAAATTGAACCCAGTATTGCCGGACCGCAGTTGATGCCAAATACAACCAGTTCAATTTCTTTGCGATGGGATAAAATACTCGGCTTCAGGCGAATCCTTTATGTTCTATTTTATGTTAAGATGTGTGGTATGGAAAACTACATAACCAGTTCACATAGCCGTTTTGACATTAAGTTTTACTTCGTTTGGTTTACGATAAATCGCAAGCAAATTTTGACAAGGGAACTTGGCAAGCGAGTTCGCGATTTGGTACGACAAATATGTCGTACCAGTGACATTTCAATCTCCTGTTAAAATGAATCACTTTTCGGCGTCGAGCCAGCCTCGACCATAACCTGCTCAAAGTCCTCCATTTCAACGCGACTACCGACAACCAGTGGACAACGTTGGTGGATACTGACTGGCTGAATGTCAAGGACTCGGCCTGTTCCATCGAGCGCCATCCCACCCGCCTGTTCGGCAAGGAATGCAACGGGATTCGCTTCATACAGCAACCGCAGTTTGCCATCAGGATTGGACTCAGTTGGTGGGTAAAGGAAAACCCCGCCCTTTAGTAGCGTTCGATGAAAATCTGCGACCATCGATCCGATATAGCGAGAGGCATATTTGTGACCCAGGAAGCCTTTCCGCAATCGGTCAATATACTCGGTGTAACCTGGCGGAAACGAATCACGGTAGGCTTCGTTGACCGAGTAATACTTCCCCTGCTCCGGCATCCTCATATTAGGATGGCTAAGAATGTAAGCACCGAGCGATGGATCGAGCGTAAAGCCATGAACGCCGTTTCCGACACTGTAGACGAGAATCGTTGAAGATCCATAGACCACATAACCCGCAGCAATCTGCTTGTTCCCCGGTTGCAATGCCCATTGTTCGGCATCATTCATCCCAACGCCTTCTGGTCGACGCAAGATGGAGAATGTCGTGCCAACGCTCACGTTCACGTCGATGTTGGAAGAACCGTCGAGCGGATCAAACACAATTGCATAGTTGGCATTTTCGAGATTATTGTGAACGATGATCGGTTTTTCATTTTCTTCCGAGACAAGCACACCAACACTGTCACGCAAACTCAGAAAATGCGAAAGTATATCATTTGAGTAGACATCCAGTTTCTGTTGAATTTCTCCCTGAACATTAACATCACCATGTTCCCCGAGAATGTCCGACAATCCGGCGCGACGCACCTTGGCCTGAATCATCTTTGTGCCCATTGTGATGGCAGATAACAACGAAGAAAATTCACCCGACGATCCCGGAAAGCGTTTTTGCTCTTCAAGAATATGCTGCTGAACGGTGATGATCGGAGTATTGGTAGTGGTCATCGGACGTATATTTCCTGCTATTACTTAGTAAAGGTATATCTTGGGTATCAAATCACGCAGTTCTCTCCGATTCGAATTTCCATGAGTGGTCCAGTAAGTTAGCCAACCCTCACTGCCGAATCCGTCCTAGAGCCTGTATTTACGTGATTCGCTTAGAACAAAAAAATTGAAAACCCCTCACAACCGTTTGCCAATGTACTTCTTTCGATCAATCGAATTAGATTAATGCGAGATCAAGTTCCATGCCATTTGTACTAATATGGTTACCTTATCACGAAGGAACCAAGTGTGATGCACGAATTAGAAAAAAACTTACTCACGAGAACAAATTCAATTTTTTTGGGGATTAGTGACTGCCACATGCGATCAGCAGCGTGGTTGCCGAATTTATTCATAACCGACAAAGGACATCTATAGAAACAGAAAGTAATCCATACGGCTTTTTAAAACTGCCGTCGTCCCCAGCATTACGATTTACGGAACATATACCTCCATTGCTTTGTTTTGACGCTGGCTTGAAAAGCCAATAACACCAGAAACGAGCAGAGCATGCTCAAACATTATTGATTGATTCTCGTTTGAATTAACGATTACTCATGGGGAGACTGTTTTTCTTTTTGCAATTGATTCACAAAAATATGCACCGTTTGCTTGATGATTTCATCTTTCGACGGAGACAATTCTCCACCCGATTTATTGCCTCAGTTTTGACTCGCATTCTTGACGATGACCACTTCGACAGGTGCCTGTAGATCCCCTACTTTCTTTTAGATGTAATATGCGTGCTTAACCTTGACTGCAGTGTCTTTGTCCCCGTGAATGAGAAGTATTGACATTTTTTTTAACAACTAAGTGGTCGAACTCATCTCTTGTAAAACAGTGATTGCTTGTTCAGTGTTTGAATCCGCTTGAGATGAACAACTAGTCCGGCAATCCGGAATACATCCCCGCAATGCAGCAGATGCGAATAGCATACGACAAACATCTTTCAAATTGACGGGCGGAGGCCGTTTCGTACAACAATTATCAGCCCTACGGCACAATTTTCGATCGCAACGTGAATTGGTCGGATAAAGAACCCCTGCTTGCAAAGCCTAAGAAGACTCAGGTGGAAAAATAATATGAAAAAACGAATGTCGCAGTTCGAGGCTTTTGAACAGGACATTGCTGTGAATAGTTGTCCTGCAGCATTTGTCGATAACGCGATGCCTCTCCGCAAATAATCAAATCTACCGGTCGAGATCTAAACGCTTGAATTAATATTTTTCCTGAAAAACCAAGGAATAAGACCTAATACTGAGGGCAATCCAAGGGAAATCGCAAATTTTCGGGAATTACTTTCCGAATTTGGTTCTGTTGCGATGAGTAAAGGTAACGTAGGATTTCCGTTTTTATTCTTTTCTTTCTTCAAGGCATCTGTACCATGAAGCCTTTAAATCTGCCATCGTTAGAGGACAACAGTCCGAGCCGGTCTACTTCTCCATTACGATGGATAAAGCGGGAGCGTATTACTTGGATTGGGTAAGTGAACATGTCAGGGATTACACACTGAAGAACGACCGCGGCTACGATGGCGGCATGAAGAATTCCGAATACGACGGCGGGCACCGAGTCCCCTTTATTATCCGTTGGCCGAACGGAAAGATCGAAGCTGGCAAATCCGTCGAGCATCTGACCGCACACATCGACATCCTTCCGACTTTCATTGAACACTGCGGGCTAAATGCGCCAGACATCGAATTCGATGGAAGCAACATTAGCGACCTGCTGTACACCTTTGGCGATGAATGGCCGGACCGTGCGCTTGTGGTGGAATCGCAGCGCGTGGTCGATCCTATCAAATGGCGTAAGAGCGCTGTCATGACTGATCGGTGGCGGTTGGTCAACGGCAAGGAACTGTTCGACCTCGAGGCCGATCCCAAACAGACGAATGATGTTGCCGCCCAGTATCCCGAAGTCTTCGAGCGTTTGCTCAAACAGCTGGAGGCTGATGTAAGTCGTTGACGCAGCACCACTGGGCCGGCGGCTAAAAGTTACGTGGCAGAAATCACACTTTGGAAAAGTGGGAAAGAGTATTGACCGATGAATCTGGAAAGGACCGTATCACCATGAAAATTCTTAGCATTATATTTGTCACCAGCCTGTTTCTGCTCGTGTCTTCTTCGCAGGCGGCGGAAGAATTAACGCTGGAACAGATCAAAGCGTCGGCGGCGACTCAATCGAAGTATCGCTCGACGTATTCACATCCTGCTTCGGACGATGCTCCCAAGGCGAACCTGAAGGCGTTTCGCGCGGAGATCGAGCCGATTCTAAAGCAGGCCTGCTACGAGTGTCACGGATCCGAGACTGCGGAAGGCGAGTTTCGAGTCGACACATTAGACCCCGATCTTCTCCGCGGAGACGATGTTGTTTGGTGGCTGGAAGTCTCTGCTGCGGTGTCCAATGGCGAGATGCCGCCCAAAGATGGTCCCAAACTGGCTGACGATGATCGCAGCAAGCTTATCGCGTGGCTCTCCTCTGAGATTCAGATCGTCGCTTCGCAGGTGCTCCGTGCCGAGCAGGGGCATTCGTCGTTTCGGCGCATGACGCGTTATGAATACAACTACGCGCTACAGGATTTGCTTGGGCTGGAACTGGAATTTGCGAAGGACCTGCCGCCCGACCCTGTGTCGGAGGACGGATTCAAGAACAGCTCTGAAATGCTGCAGATGTCAGCTAAGCAGTACGGTGACTACCTCGAAATGAATCGCAATGCATTGAATCGAGCCACGGTACGCGGAGAGCGTCCCGAAGTGTTGTATTGGGGCATTTCGGCGGAACGGGCATCGGCGCATAAGTTTCCTAAGCTCAACAGGAAAAACGACCAAGAGCAAGAGCAAGAGCAAGAACCACAGGCACAAGTCAGGCAGAGAGGCGAACGTGGTGGAAGAGGTGATCGAGATGGCAGGGGCGTAGGTAGAGGTGCTCATTACAAGAACACGGAAACAGGCCAGACGGTGCCGGCCACCTGGACTTTCCGCCGGGCGGTCAACGCGTGGTCTCCCACGATGACACGTCCCGAAGAGCCTGACCAATCCGAGTACATTGCCGTGCTCCCGGCGGGACAGCAGCTTATCGTCGATCTCGGGAATCGCTTGCCAGACGAGGGAACACTCCGAGTTCGCATCCGTGCGTCGCGAGTATCCACCGAACCCAATCTTGTTCCCAGTCTCGCCCTGGAATTCGGTTGGCAGGGGAGCAACAACTCAAAGGCCTCGGTGAGGATCAGTAACCGTGACCTCGTGATCGATGCGTCTCCTGGGAAACCACAGTTCTATCAGTGGGATATCCCGTTGAGTGAGATTTACCCGCGTAATCCGGTGCGTAAGACCGTGGAATTGGGCGCCCCAAAGCTAACAAATCCCTCCGAATACATTCGGCTGCATAACACGTCGCATTCGCAATCAGCCGATGTGCAGTTCGATTACATCGAGGTGTCGGCGCCTGTCTACGAGCAATGGCCTCCCGCCTCGCATACAGGGATATTTTTCGCCAGCGAGAACAGCGACGACGAAAACCTGTATGCACGCGAAATCGTGTCGCGTTTTATGACACGGGCCTGGCGACGCAGCGTCACCGACGCTGAAGTCGACCTGAAGATGGAGTATTTTACTCGCATTCGTCCCATTTGCGAAGATTTTCAACAGTCCGTGATTGAAGTGTTGGCCACGGTGTTATCATCTCCGCGTTTTCTGTATTTGGTTCAGACCGATCGCTCGACTGCGGAAGCTGATCGCTCGCTCGACAACTTCGAACTGGCGACTCGTCTATCCATGTTTCTTTGGTGCAGCACGCCGGATGACGAACTGCTCGATGTCGCGGCGCAGGGGCGGCTCGGCGAACCGGATGAACTGGCCCGTCAAACGAAACGCATGCTTGCCGACCCGCGGCATGAGCGTTTTACGAAGCACTTCGTGCGGCAATGGTTGGGCATGGAGTTGCTCGATTATCTGGCTGTCGACAGGTCAATTTACCCGCAGTTCGACAGCACCTTGAAAGAAGCAATGCAACAAGAACCGATCACGTTCTTCGAGGAAGTGCTGCAGAACGATCGCAGCGTGATGGATTTCATTCACGCCGATTACGCCCTGGTCAACGGGCGGCTCGCCCAGCACTACGGGATCAGCGACGTCAACGGAAATCACTTCCAAAAGGTGTCGCTGAAACCGGAGGGAAATCGCGGTGGGTTGCTGACGATGGCGGGATTGCTGGCAATGAATTCTGATGGGAAGGACTCGAATCCACTTAAGCGTGGCATTTGGATGCTCGAAAGCATTTTGAACGATCCACCACCACCACCACCAGCGGCCGTTCCCGAAATCGATCTGGCCGATCCAGAGATACTAAAGATGACCCTCAAAGAACGGTTGGTGGACCATCGTAACAAGCCGGCCTGTTTGTCGTGCCACGTTAAAATCGACCCGTGGGGGATTGCTTTCGAGAACTTCGATGCAGTCGGAAACTGGCGTACGCAGATCGAAGGAAAAGACGTCGATGCGTCGAGCCTTCTGTACAACCAGCAGGAACTTGACGGCGTGGACGGGCTTAAACGCTATCTGCTCGCCAACCGGCAAGACCAATTCGCTCAGGCGATGGTTCACAAATTAACAACCTTCGCTCTCGGGAGGCCGCTGACCTTCGCCGATCACGCGAGCATCGACAGACTGACTGCCGAATTCAGAAAAGAAGGGGATGGACTTTCGACCTTGGTTACGTTGATAGTGACCAGCGATATTTTTCAGTCGAAATAGCCGTTGATAACAATATTAATGAAAGAGCCGACGATTCGTAGTTCGTTTGACTGTAAATAAGACTCGAATAGGATTTTTACGAATATGAACACCAGACAATCCACGCTAGACCGTCGGAACTTCCTTCGCGGAGTCGGTGGGTTCGCCCTTGCCTTACCGGCTTTCGAGACGTTTTCCGGAATCGCTGGTGCCGCTGAGCAGCCCGCCACCCCTAAGCGGCTCGCCTGCTTCTACCTGCCCAACGGAGTGCCGATGCCGCTCAAAGAGGACCCGGCCTACCAGGATTGGTCGTGGTTTCCTCATGGCCAGGGAAAGGATTTTACCTTTACCAAATGCCTTGATCCACTGGAACCGCTACGTGACGACTTGACAATAATCTCTGGCATGTCGCACCCCACGAGACGAAACAGTCATGGCCATAAAAATGCCGGCCAGTTCCTTACAGGCGGTGTGATTCGTGAGGGGAGCAAGGCCAAGAATTCGATCTCACTCGACCAGGTTTATGCGACACATGTTGGAGATCAGACCCGCTACTCGTCCCTCATCTTGTCAACCGATGGGGGAATAGGAGAGAAGGAGAAGCCCCATACGATGTCGTTTAATCATGAAGGTCGCCCGATCCCGGCAGAAAACAAGCCGAAACAGATCTTCGACATGCTGTTTGTGAAAAAGGACGGCAATGCGGCACGGCGACTGGCTCTCACCCAAAGCTCGCTGGATCATCTTATGGAAGATGCGCGTTCTTTACGAAAGGAGCTCTCGAAACAGGATCAACAGACTTTCCAGTCATTTCTTGATTCCGTGCGTGACACCGAGATCAACGTCACAAAGTTAGCGCGGTGGGCGAACCTTCCGGTTCCAACAGACGACGTCGATCAGTTGAATCTTGATATCACTCCAGAGGATCCTCGAAAGTATGTGCAAACAATGTTCGAGTTGATCTACCTCGCTTTCAAAAACGATTCGACACGTGTGGCGACCTACATGCTCGGCAAGGAGGTCAGTAGAGGGCTCAGCGACTACCTCGCGCGGGCCATCGGATTTCCGAAAACGCACGGACTCTCGCACCAAACGAAAAAGCCCGACGGCTGGAAGAATTTTGGTACCTTCTGCCGCTTCATCAGCGAAGAATTTGGTCGCTTTGCTGGCAGGCTTCAGTCGACTCCAGAGCCCGCCGGTGATGGAAACATGCTCGATAACACGCTGCTTCTTATCGGATCTGCTTCTAGCGCTTTCCATCTTTCCCGCAACTATCCCTTGATATTGGCAGGGGGTAAATCGATGGGCTTCAAGCATGGGCAATACCTCAACTATGCCGGTGTCCGAGCTTACCGTGGGGGTTGGAAGCCAGGAGACCCTGAGCCGTGGAAAAAAAAGGCAACAGACGAAGACCTGCCCCTGTCGAACCTCTACGTCACCATGCTTCAAAGATTGGGTGTAGAAACTGATAACTTCGCCGACAATACCGGCACAATTTCCGAAGTATAACAGGAATCACCTTAGCAATTTGTCGCTTGCTCGGCATATAAAACAAATCCAAAATAGGATCAAACATGCATACCAGACAATCCAAACTTGACCGTCGGAACTTCCTTCGTGGAATCGGAGGGTTCTCCCTTGCCTTACCGGCTTTCGAGACGTTTTCTGGAATCGCTGGTGCCGCTGAGCAGCCCGCCACCCCTAAGCGGCTCGCCTGTTTCTATCAGCCCAACGGCGTGCCGATGCCGCTCAAAGAGGACCCGGCCTACCAGGATTGGTCCTGGTTTCCTCATGGCC
>NVWB01000364.1 GCA_002733575.1 Blastopirellula sp.
ACTTATTAAACATATTTTACTCTAAAAAGATTACTGGCAAATGAAGAAACTCGTGTCAACTGTTAGCTTGTTGTTTTTCGCTGTTGGAAGCATTGTGTGGTTCCAATACTCTCAAGAATTGCTCGGGGATGTAAACGATACTGTCGCCAGTTCTGCACCAGAGGTGATTACCACTCTCACTGATAAGGAAGCTCAGCAACGAGATCGCCTGCGTCCAAAATACCTTCAACCAACGCTAGTTGACAAAAAGCCTGATTCAATCACTCTGCCGATTGAGCCTCAGCAAGGCGAAACGATTGTTTTTCTAGGGAACTCTATTGCCGAGCGTATGGAGCATCATAATTATTTTGAAGCAGCACTCCAACAGACCTATGCCGACAAACAGGTGACGTTCCGCAATATGGGCTTCCCCGGACATACACCTGCTTTCCGACCCGAAGCCGGAAGGCATGAGCCTTGGGCATTCCCTGGAGCCGAGAAATTTCATCCCGAACTCAAAACGCATCTAGGTCAAGGTCATTACCCTGCACCTGATGAATGGTTGACGATTATCAAAGCAAACACGATTGTCGCGTTTTTCGGTTTCAATGAATCATTTGACGGAATCGAAGGCGCAGAGAACTTCAAGAACGAATTGCGGGCATTTGTAGATCACACTTTATCTCAATCTTATACCAGAGTTGATGGCAAATCACCGCGTCTAATTCTTGCTACGCCTATTGCCATGCAGCAGCACAAAGAGTTTTTCCTACCTGATGCTGCAGAACGAAATACAATCCTCAAGGTTTATACAGATACGATTCGTGAAGTTGCATCTGAAAAACAGGTGGGATTCCTTGATCTATTCACTCCAACGCAAAACTGGTTTAGTGAAACAAGTAGGACTCTTACGATTAATGGAGTCCATTTATCTGACGATGGGTATCGCAAGTTAGCTCCAGTTATTATGAAAGGGTTATTTGCTAAAAATGTCAACGTAGCCAGTCAAGACGACCTGCTTCGAGAAGCGATTGCAGACAAAGCCTGGTTTTGGCGAAACGACTACCGAATGCTCAACGGAGTACACGCATATGGGCGACGTTGGGCTCCGTACGGGAATTATAATTACCCTGAGGAGATCGAAAAAATCCGTCAAATGACCGTGCTTCGAGACAAAAATATTTGGGCAATTGCACAAGGAAAATCTACGACTTTGAAAGTCGATGATTCTATTACCCGTCCCCTTTCGCAAGTTGAGACAAATTACCAAATCAGTGAAAAGAATGGGACAACGAACTTTCTCACGGTCGAAAAAGAAGTCTTCGATAAGTTTACACTTCCCGAAGGATACGAAGTCTCGCTGTTTGCCTCTGAGCAGCAATTCCCCAATCTCGGCAACCCTGCCCAAATGAGTTTTGATAATCAAGGCCGGCTTTGGGTTTCGACGCTGCCAAGTTATCCGCATTACAAGCCTGGTGATCAAAAACCGAATGATATGATCTTGATCTACGAAGATACCGATGGCGATGGTCGAGCCGACAAGGAGACCATTTTTGCACAAGGTCTTCATATGCCAATCGGATTTGAGCTTGCAACCGAAGGTGTTTACTTATCGCAAGAACCATTTTTGCTGCTCTTGAAGGACACTGATGGCGATGATCGAGCGGATCAAACAGAATATCTATTGGACGGATTTGATCCGCACGATACCCATCACGCCATCTCGGCATTCGATATGGACCACGGTAACGGCATTTACATGTGTGAAGGGCGTTTCCTTCATTCCCAGGTAGAGACTCCTTGGGGACCGCAACGCATGACCGACGGAGGAGTATGGCGATTTGATCCTGCTTCTTGGAAAGTTGAACGAGTAATGCAAACCGATGTATCGAATCCTTGGGGTGTCGCGCATGATGAATACGGACAAACCTTTGTCAACGATGCCTCTGGCGGCGCACATTATTGGATGCTCGGATATTCAATGAAAGTGCCACACGGAAATGAGATTGCAAAAGTTGCTAAATTCAATTACGAACATCATGCACGTCCTACATCTGGTGCAGAGTTCATCGTTTCGAGACACTTTCCTGATGAAGTCCAGGGAGACTATATCTACACGAACTCAATCGGTTTCCTTGGGATCAAACAGTTAAAGACTCTTGAAGATGGATCTGAACTGAAAGGAAAGTTCCGGCAAGACTTGATCCAATCAACTGATGGAAACTTCCGACCATGCGATCTTGAGATTGCCCCTGATGGAAGTCTCTATTTTGTCGATTGGCACAACACTTTGATTGGTCACATGCAACACAGTGCCCGTGATCCATTGCGGAATTCCGAGTATGGACGCATCTATCGAATTACCTACCCATCTAGACCGCTGGTTGATCCACCCAAAATTTTTGGCGAAAGTCTGGAAGTGCTGTTTGAAAATATGAAGCTGCCAGAAATGAATGCTCGCAAGCGTTCTCATCGAGAACTACGAGGCCGAGAAAAATCGGCTGTGATCGAAGCCGCACATAAATTCGCCTCACAAAACTCGGATGATGAACGACTTGTCCTCGAAGCTCTCTGGGCAACATGGGGACAACAAGCACCATCGGCCAAACTTCTACAACGATGTCTAACAGCCAAAGATCATAGAGTTCGTGCTGCCGCTGTACGAGTCGTCCGACATAGCTTACATATCTTGGATGATTCAGAAGAAATCCTGTTAAAGGCAGCCACTGATGAACACTCGCGTGTGAGATTGGAAGCACTTGCCGCAGCCTCTTGGCTTGGCGGCGAACCTGGTGCCAAAATTTTGTTGGCTATTGCATCACAAAAAACTGATAAATGGATTCGCAATGCACTAAACAGCGCCATACTACTACTTAAACCAGAAGTAGAGGCAATGATTTTAGATAGAACCATCGATCCAGATGATTTGTCGATAGACCACGATGTGCTTCTAGCCAGCAAACTAGAAGGTGCTATCAAACCGAAAAACTATCGAACTAAGTCATCAAAATTCAAAGACAAGAATTTTGTACGTACTTACGCGCTTGGCGAACGTGTCTTTTATGAAGAGGGTTCGTGCTATACATGTCACCGTGTCCATGGCGAAGGTATTATACGTATCTATCCACCATTGGTTGGAAGCGAGTGGGTAAATGGGGATCCAGATCGTCTGACGAAACTAACACTTCACGGAGTCTGGGGGAAGATTCGCGTTCGAGGGGAAATGTTCGAAACTGCCCAGGGCGTTCCCCCCATGACCGCGATTGGAAACTTTTTCACCGATGCTGAAGTTGCGGCTGTACTTACTTATGTTCGCAATAGCTGGGGAAATGATGCCTCTGAGATTATCCCCGAAGATGTAAAACGCATTCGAGCAGAAACTAATTCTCGACGTAGATTCTACAGCCCTGAGGAACTGACCGAAATGCACCCTTTCCCAGAAGGTAGTCGCCCGATGCTTATCGCCGACACGCTGAACACGAAACTAGAAAAAGAACTCTTGCTTGAGAAGTACACAGATCTTGTAAGTGCAGCGTCAATCAGCGGCGACGCAATTCGGGGAGCTAAATTATTCTATGGGAAGAAAACGGCCTGTGGCACTTGTCATGACGTCAAAAACGGATTTCAGATAGGCCCCAACTTGACAACACTGCGGAAGGAAACCACTCCTGAATTCTTGGTAGAATCGATCCTGAAACCTTCAGAGTCAATCTTGAAAGGCTATCGGTCGGTCAATATTCTTACGGTCGATGGAGTAGGGTTATCGGGTTTTCTGGTCGAAGAAACCGACGATAATATAACAATCAGTATTGCCACCGATGCAGGTAAAACGCGAGAGATTTCTAAGGATGACATAGAGGAAATGTCACCATTGAAACTATCAACGATGCCTCCTGGTCTTGCCAATCTCTGTGGAACTCGTGAAGGGTTTCTCGATCTCGTAAAATTTGTGATGGAAATCAATCAAGGTGGTCCGAGACGTCTTAAGCAACTTAAGAAACAGGCGAAAGTAGAATAGGCGTTAAATCACAATGCATTGGCCGATAATTGGGATGTTTCGCATCTCAATTATCGGCCGTTTTTTTTGTGTCTACAATTCTTGGGTAGACTCACTACCTGTTTCTATGAAAATTCTGTTAAATTATTGAGGAGTCTCGGAAGTAAAAAATGTGTATTTCCTAAGTGATTAAACGAAATAGCACATATTATCCAGTTTATTGAAAATAAACCGGCAGGTTTTCTTTATATTCAGGATGACAATGTATGACAGAATCTATAGACAACTCAACGAAAATCTCTGAAGCCCAATTTATGAGGCTTTTCCTTAAGCATGAGCCTTCTCTCCGCGCATTTTCTCGTTCCCTTCTCCCTGACTGGAATCTAGTTGAAGATGCACTCCAAGATGCATGTATTACGATGCTAGAAAAACTTAGTCAGCTAAGAGATGAAGCAGGATTTCTTCCTTGGGCTATGGTCATTCTTCGATTTAAGTGCCTTAAAGTAGTCGAAAAACTACGTCGTGATCGAATCATACTCAGCGACCACATTCTTGTTCTCATTGCAGATGAAGCAGAATCCATTGAAAGCGAAGAGTATAAAGCCATAAAGGATGCCTTAACTTCATGTCTTCCTAACTTCTCCGATGCTCACCAAGAGTTGCTTTTAGCTCCCTACGCAGGGGATGGTCGGGTTAAGCAAATTGCTGAAGACTGCAATAAGTCGGTCAATGCTTTATATAAGTTGCTCGGAAGACTTCGAGATAAACTGGCGGTTTGCATTCGTAAACAACTCGGACCGGAGGTTTCTTAATATGAATTCAAAAACTTTAATTCATCGATATCTGATAGGAGATATCACGGAGCCTGAGCTCAAGGAACTGGAGTTACTATTAGAAAACGACTCCGTACTTCGTCGTGAGTTTGCACTTAACGCTACTATCGAAACTGGACTGCGTGAGATTGCCTTTGAACGAACAGTAGAAAAACCGATACCAGAAAGACACAGTCGCAACAGTATCAAGACAAATCTTCTAGTCCCCATTATTCTAGTAGGTCTTGCAGCTTCCTTATTAATTGGATTCACATTCAATTCTATCCTGTTTACCCCAAAAACTATTGCCACACTGATTTCTAGTGAAAATGCTTCGTGGGAGAGTTCTTTACCTACAACCCCAGGTTCAGAGTTGGTGCCTGGTACTTTGAATCTCAAGTCAGGGATTGCTACGCTTCAGTTTTCATCAGGCGCAGAAGTCATGCTTGAGGCACCTGCGAGTTTAATCCTGCTTACGTCAATGCGAGGAAAACTTGTTGAAGGTACGGCAGTGATGAATGTTCCAGAGCAGGCTGTTGGCTTTGTCATCGAAACGCCAGACGGATATGTGGTTGATTATGGGACGCAGTTTGCCGTCCGAGTAAGTCAGAAAATGAAACAATCTGATTTTGAATTAATCAAGGGTGAAATTGTGGTTCATCATCCTCAAAGTGGAAAAGAATTACGGCTAACTCAACAGGGGAAAACAGTACGAATTGCAGAACAAACGCTTGTTGAAAGTGATGAAGACACGAATGAGCAGGCAGGTGATCAGCCACGGGTTATTCGTATTGGCACAAGAAGACGGACCAATTCAGTTCATCGAGAGGGAAAAACACAGTTTTTGCATCGAGACCTGTTATCTGTGAAGAAAACCAACAGTGGAAGGCATGACCAATATTCATTCTTCTCTTTTGATCTCTCAGAAGCGAATCTTAAACAAGTCGATTCTGCAAACCTCCGCCTTAATTTAGTCCACAGCAATCGTGGGTATGCAGCACGTCTTCCCAAAATTAATAGGTTTGCTATCTATGGGCTAACAAATCAAGATAATGAGAACTGGGAAATTGGTTGCGAATGGAATGCCGCTCCGAAACCAGAGGATGGAGTCCTGCTAGGCACTTTTGAAATCCCTCGCAGTCAACAACGGGGTACATTCAGCATCAATACAGAGCAATTACAATCATTCATAAATAGTCGACCGGGTCGTAAAATCACTTTTATACTAGTTCGTGAAACAACTCAAATCGAAGGTTTTGGTCCTGGATTGACACACACTTTCGCGAGTGCTTCGCATCCTGAAGCAGTAGGTCCTACGCTTGAGTTTTCGTTGAGGAAAGACTAAATGAAACTGAACATCAACTTGAAAACCTATTGCCTACTTGCACTTGTAACAGTGGCGATATTGTCCTTTAACTCTCTCTCGGTAGCAGAGACAAATGCGCCACTTAAAAATGCAGAGATGCCACGCAAGCATATTGAACTATTCAGAAAATATTGCTTTGATTGCCATGACTCCGACACGCAAGAAGGTAAAGTTGACTTAGAAACACTCAACTTTGATCTAGCAACCGATCTTGAAATAGCAGAACGCTGGGCAAAGATTCTCAATGCAATCAATTCTGGAGAAATGCCGCCAGAAGATAGTGAGCCGATTTCTGACTCAGAAAAACTCCGGTTTCTCGAAGATCTCTCCACGCAAATGGTGAATGCACGAAAAATCTTAAGCGACTCTGGTGGAGTCATCACCATGCGTCGTCTGAATCGGCGTGAATATCAAAACACAATTGAAAGTTTACTGGGTATTCGCCCTGAAGTTTCATCCCTGCCCGATGATCAATCAAGTTCGGGTTTTGATACTGCTGGAGCTTCACTTTTTCTTTCAAGCGATCAACTTGAGCAATACCTGGCTTCTGCCAGAAAGACGCTGCACCTAGCAATTAACCCTCTCACGACTGAAGCGAAAACTGTACATGTCGAGCCAGAGCTCGCTACGACTAAGGTTCATACAGACAAATTGGCCCTGAAAGAAGATACAAAGAAACGTGCGATTGCCTATCTAAATCAATCAGAGAAACCAGCGACAGAGTTTGGGTTTCTTGATCATAGCCAAGCGGAGAAACAATTACGCGGGGTTAAAGATTCGATGCCTCAACTAGTTGATTATCTCTCTCGACCTGAAACAAAACACGGAGCAACTTTAATTGTGACACCCAAAGGGGGACCAGGTAAGGTTTCTTCTAAAATTATCGATGGAGGGCCAGGTCGTAAAATAAAGATTCGAGTAAGAGTTGGTGCCTATCAGGGAGTCACTCCCCGCTACCAGTATCTTGAATTCTCGATGCGATCTTGGAGTAACGGTTACACTAAACAACTCGGGTGGCGTAAGGTGAGCGGTTCACTTGATGATCCAGAAGTGATTGAGTTTTCCGCGACTCTGCCAGCTGGAGAAAGAGTACAGTTTTACGTACATCAACGAACTCATCAGGGACGAGGAGATAAAGTGCTATTAAGTCGAGATAAAGAAACCAACCCGAAAGGAACTCCTCCTGGATTATGGGTTGACTGGGTTGAATTCGAGTTCCCCCAATACGATGGACAGTTATCTGAAGCTGCCAAGCAGGTGTTCTTTGAAAAGCCGGTGGACTGGAATGAAGAAGCTTATGCGAAAGAAGTCATCAGCCGCTTTGCTTCACGAGCTTTTCGTACAGAGGAACCACTACCTGAGTATTTAGAAAAACTATATCAGCGGTATCAATCAAAACGAGATCAAGGTGTTGAACTTGAAGAAGCTTTGATAGAGCCCTTGGCAATCATTCTTTCTTCACCCAGCTTCTTATTCATGGTCGAGTCGACAGGCGGTACTGAATCTCTAACAGACCTTGAGTTGGCGGTTAGACTTTCCTATTTTCTATGGAGCGGACCTCCTGATGAAGAACTATTACAAGTTGCACGCGCAGGAAAGCTATCAAACACGAATGTTCTAAAGCAACAAACAACACGTTTGTTGGCCGATAAACAAGCAGACCGTTTTGTCCGTGGTTTTACACATCAGTGGCTCGGATTATCGAGATTAGGAATGTTCCAATTTGATGCCAGAACTTACCCCACGTTTGATAATGGTGCCAGAGAAAGTGCAAGGGAAGAAGTATATCAATCGATTCATACATTGATGGATGAAAAACTTCCTCTCCAAAATTTATTGAACGCTGACTATATTGTGATCAATGATATCCTAGCAGATTACTATGGAATTGATGGAGTCCAAGGCCCTGAGTTTCGTAGAGTCGCAGTACCCAGTGACTC
>NVWB01000365.1 GCA_002733575.1 Blastopirellula sp.
CGGCTACGAAGCCACTCCGCACGTCCCGGATTGTAAATAAACCGCAAACAAAACGGGTCAGCCAAACAGCCAGGCTGACCTGATATTACGGAGAAATTTGCAGTGTCAGACACCGACAACATCCTGGTTGCGACGGGACTAAGAAAATCATTCGGCTCTCTTGAAGTATTAAAGGGGATCGATTTCAGCATGAAGAAGGGCGAACTGGTCTTTATCATCGGTCCTTCTGGCTCGGGAAAGAGCACATTGCTGCGCTGCTTTAACAGGCTGGAAGAACCAACTGCAGGTTCGATTGTCGTGGACGGCGTGGATTTGATGGCGCGCAATACCGACATCAATGCGATGCGTCGCCAAATTGGCATGGTGTTTCAGCAGTTCAATCTGTACCCGCATCTGTCGGTCATCAAGAATTTAACACTCGCACTTCGGAAGGTTCAAAAGAAAAGCTCCGACGAAGCGCACGGAATCGCGATGGAAAAACTAAAGCTGGTTGGCCTTGAAGACCGGGCTGAGTTTTTCCCTGGGCAACTGTCCGGGGGGCAACAGCAGCGCGTTGCAATCGCACGTTCTCTGGCGCTCGATCCAAAAATAATGCTGTTTGACGAACCGACCTCTGCGCTCGATCCGGAACTTGTCGACAGTGTATTGCAAGTCATGCGGACACTGCGTGACAGCGGCATGACCATGATTGTCGTTAGCCACGAAATGCGTTTCGCGAAAGAAGCCGCCAGTCGCATCATTGTCATGGCCGACGGCGAAATCGTTGAAGAAGGAACCCCCGAACAAATCTTTGACAGCCCAAAGCATGAACGAACAAGAAAATTCGTCTCAGCGATTGAACGATAGGTAGTGTCATGAGCAATTGGGAGCGTTTCCTCGAAACTTTTTTCAGGCCGGACTTAATCGAAAAATACTGGCCGGATATTCTAAGCGGTGTTTATGTAACGATTCAACTGGCAATTCTTGTGGTGATCACTGGGGTTCTCGGTGGACTTCTACTCGCAATTCTGCGGTCCTACAGGATAAAGCCGCTGAATTTTATTCTCATCGCTTTTGTTGATATCATGCGATCCTTGCCACCACTCGTCCTGATCCTTCTGTTCTACTTTGGACTGCCTTCAGCTGGGTTGCTATTGCCAAGCCTGGTCGTTCTTTGGTTGGTACTGTCGCTGGTTCTGGCCTCTTTCACCGAAGAAATTTTTTGGGCTGGAATTTTATCAGTGCGCAAAGGCCAGTGGGAAGCGTCCAGATCAACCGGATTAAGTTTCACGCAAACACTGATCTACGTTGTCATTCCGCAAGCTGTAAGAATGACAATTGCGCCACTAACAAACCGGACCATTGCGATAACCAAAAACACGGCTCTTGGCACCGTCATCGGCGTTCCAGAAATTCTTACACAAGCCACAACCGCACAGTCGTTTTCCGGTAGTGCAACACCTCTCATGATGGGGGGGATCGCCTATATTCTTCTGTTTGTCCCGATTGTGATTCTGGGTCGATGGATTGAAACCCGGTTTGCTTGGGGGCGCACATAATGGAATCGCTAATAGAAAATTTTTTCAATCTGAAGATTATGTCAGAAGCCTTTCCACTGCTGTTGCGTGGATTGGGTATGACGCTGCTTTTGTGTCTGGCTGTGATACCACTTGGTCTGATGGGGGGGCTGGGCGTCGCGCTGATGGCTAGAACCAAGATCACTCCTCTTAGGTGGCTGGTAATCGGACTCATCGACTTCTTCAGAGCGGTCCCGCCTCTTGTGTTGTTGATTTTCATCTATTCAGGCCTTCCCTTCGCGGGAATTCATCTCTCACCATTTGTCACGGTTTGCGTAGGGTTTTTACTGAACAATTCCGCGTACTATGCCGAGATTTACCGAGCTGGAATTGAAAGCATCGGTGCCGGGCAGATGGAAGCAGCCAGATCGACGGGATTGAGCTCCACTCAGGCGATGATCCACATCATCCTTCCACAAGCGACCCGAAACGTTTTGCCCGATCTCTTGGGCAATACAGTTGAAGTTGTGAAAATGACGTCGATCGCCAGTGTGGTTGCTTTGCAAGAACTTTTATACTCGGCGGATATGGCCCGCTCCATTTCATACAACCCTTCTCCCATCGTTCTGGCAGCAGGAATGTACCTTATTATTTTGTGGCCATCGGTGCGATTGCTCAGCCGTCTGGAACATCGTGTAGGCCAATAAGCCCTGCATAATTCAATATGATACGAAGGAAAACCAATGCGAGAAATTGTTGTAGCTGCCGCACAGATGGGTGGAATTCAAAAGGCGGAAACCCGCGAAGAGGTTGTGTTGCGCATGATCGATTTGATGGACGCTGCGCACGAAGCAGGCGCTAATTTTATCGTGTACCCAGAGCTATCGCTAACAACGTTTTTTTGCCGGTACTACATGGAAAATGAAAGCGAAAGCGATGTTTGGTTTGAAACAGAAATGCCCAATCCACGAACTGCACCGCTGTTTGCGCGGGCGAAAGGCTACGGTATGTCGATGTCTTTCGGATATGCTGAACTGACCAAAGACGGTCAACATTTCAACACCTCGATTCAAGTGGATGGGGACGGAAATATCGTCGGAAAATACCGCAAGACCCATCTGCCGGGCCATTCAGAATTCGACGAAAACCGCGCCTTTCAACATTTAGAGAAACGCTATTTTGAACCTGGAGATACTGGGTTTCCAGTGTATCGAACTTTAGGAGGGCTGTTTGGCATGTGTATTTGCAACGACCGCCGCTGGCCGGAAACTTATCGTGTGATGGGGCTGCAAGGCGTTGAAATGGTTACTCTTGGTTATAATACGCCAGCAGTAAACGCCGAAAAACCTTCCGAGGGTCCGCAAGCCCGTCTTTTTCATAACCGCTTGGTATTGCAATCGGGTGCTTATCAAAACAGCACCTGGGTAGTCGCAGTTGCAAAGGCTGGTGATGAAGATGGGTACCCGCTGATTGCGGGGACTATGATCGTCGATCCCGACGGCAGAGTAGTTGCGGAAACACAGACACAAGGCGATGAAATCGTCGTCCACGCCTGTGACCTCGATGAGACCCGGTTTGGGAAGGCCACTATCTTTGACTTCGCGCGTCATCGGCGGGTAGAGCATTACACGCGCATCGTCGAACAGACTGGCGTCATTGAGCCTGCAGAATAATCCATGCAGCTAGATTTTCAATCTATTTCTTCCAGTGTGCGTTACAAGCTGCTTACCGCCACAATTGTCCCAAGGCCTATTGCGCTTGTGACCACGCTTACCCCTGAAGGGCGTACAAACGCGGCTCCCTTCAGCTTCTTTAATGTCTTTTCTGAAACACCTCCGCTCTTGGTGTTGGGGCTGCAATCAAAACCAGATCTTACACTTAAAGATACGACAGAAAATATACGCAGAACCAAAGAGTTCGTCGTAAACCTTGTCGACGAAGCAATGGCATCCGCCATGGTTAAATGCGCTGCAGATCTGGCTTCTGAGGAAAGTGAAATTCCGTATGCGGGCCTTTCCCTAACACCGTCAAAGTGGGTCAATGTAGACGAGATATCAGAGGCCCCATTCCGGTTTTCGTGCCGCGTCAAAGATGAACTTTGTTATGGGGATGAACGAACTCTGATCATCGGTGAAGTCCTTGGGATGACCGCCTCTGCTGGCCTGATAGACCCGGAAACAATGCGCGTGAACTGGGACCAATATTCGCCGGTCGGTAGATTGTTTGGCTCGCACTATATTCGAACGAATGACCAGTTCTCAATAACTGCTCCAGACACCGTACATCCCGACGCGGCTGGTTCCACCCCTTCCTAAATAAACACGTATATGGAAATTAGTATGAGCAATCTTATTCACGAAAACTCTGATGGCGTCTTCATCATCGCGGCAACTCCCTTTTCTGACAACGGCGATATAGATTATGGCAGTATTGACAGTCTGATTGAATTCTACATCGAACACGGTGTGTCGGGCATGACTATTCTGGGGATGATGGGCGAAGCTCCTAAAATGACGAGCGAAGAATCAAATAGCATCATGAAATATATGATGAAGCGGGTAGATGGTCGCGTTCCGGTCATCGTCGGTGTGTCGAATCCGGGTATGAAAAATCTTGCTGATTTGTCGAATGCCAGTATGGACGCAGGGGCCGCCGGTGTCATGGTCGCACCACTCTCCAATCTCACCACCGAAACGAAAATCTACAACTACTATGGCCAAATTTGTAACGCTCTGGGTTCGGATATCCCGGTCTGCTATCAGGATTTTCCGCAAATAACCGGAATAGATGTATCTGTGGTAACACTGATCCGCCTGTTTGAAGATCTTGCCCAAATTGTCATGCTCAAACATGAAGATTGCCCCGGTTTACCTAAACTCAGTGCGGTTTGCGATTATGGCAAATCTGAGAAGGGTCGCAAGGTTTCGGTGCTGGTGGGGAATGGCGGTATTTATTTACCCCAGGAAATGGCCCGTGGCGCAGATGGGGCTATGACCGGATTTGCGTATCCCGAAATGCTGGTACAGGTTGTTACTTTGTACAAGTCTGGCGAAACCGAGCGCGCTCAGGATATTTTTGACGCCTACCTGCCGATCGCCAACCATGAACAGCAGCCCGGATTTGGCCTTGGCCTGCGCAAGGAAATTTTGCGTCGCCGTGGTGCAATAAAAAGTGCCGCGGCACGTGCGCCCGGACCAAAACTCAGCCTGGTTGATCACCAGGAACTGACCAACCTGACAACGCGTCTCGAAAAACGCCTCGCAGAACTCGGTTGAGACGGTCATAAATTACATACGGGGACCCGCATGTTTTCGCCGGTCCGAATTACTGTTTCCAGCGGAAAAGCCGCTGAATATCTATAGGAAAAACCGAGATGCAGGAATATGACCTCATAATAAAGGGCGGTACAATTGCAACCGCATCAGACACATTCGATGCCGATATCGGCATCCGCGATGGTACAATTGTGACGCTCGGCAAAGATTTAGGCAAAGCAAAGCGCGTTATTGACGCTGATGGGCAGTTAATATTGCCCGGCGGCATTGATGCGCATTGCCACATCGAACAGGAATCTTCGACAAAAATTATGACTGCCGATGATTTCTATTCCGGAAGCGTGTCAGCGGCTTTCGGGGGAAACACCACATTTATTCCTTTTGCTGCCCAACACAGGGGGCAAAGCCTGCGTGAAGTTGTGAAAATCGCCCATGAAAGGGCAGGCCCAAAGTCGGTAATCGACTACGCATTTCATCTCATCATTTCGGACGCGAATGAAAACGTCCTTGGGCAAGAACTGCCCGCCTTGATACAAGAAGGATACACGTCTTTCAAAGTATACCTGACCTATGAAATGCTGAAAATCAGCGACCGTCAGATGCTTGATGTTCTTTCAGTGGCCAGAACCTACGGGGCAATGACAATGGTGCATGCGGAAAATGACGATGTCATTTCCTGGATCAGTGATCGACTGCTGATGCGCGGTAATACGGCACCCAAATTCCACGCCATTGCCCATGCCGAAATTGCAGAAAGCGAAGCTTCGCGGCGTGCAATTGATCTTGCACGACTGGTCGATGCCGAATTGCTTATTGTGCATGTTTCAGCACCCGAGGCCGCCGAAGCAATTCTTAAAGCTCGCAACAACGGCATCCCGATTTATGGCGAAACTTGCCCACAATATCTGTTCCTGACCAAAGATGATCTGGACCGAAACGGAATGGAGGGCGCAATGTTCTGCTGCTCGCCGCCCCCTCGCGACAAGTCCGGGCAGGAAGCAATTTGGCGCGGACTGAAGAACGGCACTTTTCAAGTGTTTTCATCGGATCACGCGCCCTATCGTTATGATGAAAGTGGCAAGCTGAAAAACGGGCCGAACGCATCATTCAAAAAGATCGCCAATGGGGTTCCCGGTCTCGAAGTGCGGATGCCGTTACTGTTTTCAGAAGGTGTTGGCAAAGGGCGTTTGACGCTAAACGAATTTGTTGCCCTGACCTCCACAAATGCAGCCAAAATCTATGGCCTGCACCCGCGTAAGGGAACTATTGCAATCGGTTCTGACGCCGATCTTGCAATCTGGGATCCAGATTGGGAACGCACTATCACGCAGTCGATCATGCACGATAATATGGATTACACCCCCTATGAGGGGATGAAGGTCAAAGGCTGGCCGCGTATTGTCATCAATCAAGGACGCGTCGTTGTCGAAAACGAAGAGCTGCAAGTCGTTCGTGGGTCGGGTAGCTTCCTTGACCGGGCACCCAAATTCACCGAACCACGCGGCTTTGGCGCAGGTACACCGTTGTCACCTGAACGAAGCTTCGACGCAGACATTTCCTGAATAGCCGGAGTTGAAAATGGCACATAAACACCCGCGAATTCTCGTGATAAATCCAAACTCGAACCAAGCCGTCACCGACGGTCTGGTTGGTGCGCTTGAGGTCTTCAAGCCAACGGGTGCGTTTATCGAATGCGTCACTTTGCAAAGCGGCCCCTATGGCATCGAAACGCAGGCAGATATAGAATCTGTAACGCTGCCTCTGGCTGAAATTGTTCGCTCCCGCACCGATGTAGATTGCTTTGTGATCGCCTGTTATTCCGATCCGGGTCTACATGTTTGCCGGGACGCAACAGACAAGCCGGTGTTAGGTATTCAGGAAAGCGGTGTCCTGACCGCCTTGGCACGGGGGGATCGCTTCGGGGTTATAGCATTGCACCCGGCATCAATTCGCAGGCATTTGCGGTATTTGCGACAGATGTGTGTCACAGGTCGTCTTGCAAATGAGCGTTCTGTAAACCTGTCGGTTGCGCAAAGCGCCAGTGCTGATGGTACATTCAACAGCCTTGTTGAAGTTGGTATGCAACTGCGTGATACAGATGGCGCGGACACTGTAATTCTTGGCTGTGCGGGCATGGCCAAACATCGTGCAAATCTTGAACAGAAACTCGGCATCCCAGTCATTGATCCGGTTCAGGCGGCCGTGGGGCTTGGTATCAGTTTGTCGTCCCTGAATATGTAACAACTTAGGAGATACAAATTGAAGGTAAATCGAAAAAATGATCTTAATTTGCGACTCTTGGAAATATTTGGCGCGGCCATGCGTTGCCAAACCACTGTCGGGGCTGCGGAAGAACTGGGTATATCGCAGCCTGCAGTCAGCAATGCGTTGAAGGCATTGGAAAAGCAGTTGAAGCTAAAACTCTTTTCGCGCAGTCGCCAAGGTATTCGACCCACGCATGAAGCTGTACTGGTCTATGCCGAAGTAGAGCCGGTTTTCAAATTGTTGCGTGGCGTAGAAGAACAGGTTCGAGCGGTTCAGGAAACAAAAATAGGGCGGCTGAAAATCACCGCCACGCCTCCTCTTAGCCAATCGGTCATTCCGATCACATTGCAACGGTTTCTGAAAAACCGTACCGACGTGCGTATCAACTATGACATCCGAGGCCTGGAAACCATCATTCGAGAAATCGAAACCGGAATAACCGATATCGGGTTACTGTTAGGGCTTGAAAATCATCGTTCGTGCCGGGTTATTCCCCTGCATGAAGGTCGCATTGAATGCTTGCTTCCGGCAAACCATCCTTTGGCTGCTCAAAGTGTCATAAAACCGGCGGATATGGCAAAATATCCGCAGATTGGCCTCGGCTTGGATCACGAGTCAAAATTGGGGGCACTGGTGCGTGCGGCATTCGCCATGGAACGCGTCCCGTTTCAAAGTAACCTCGAAGTTCGGTATTGTCATACTGCTGGCGTGCTGGCGAATGCAGGCCTTGGGGTCGCTTTAGTCGATTCATTTACCGCGAGTTTTTTGGCGACACCGGAACTCGTCCGCCGAAGATTTGAACCGCTGATCCCGATACCAACCTGCGCCATAGTTCCGGCTGGTCGCGTAAACTCTAAACTCTGTGATTCATTTCTCCAAGAGATCAAAAGTGTCCTGCAAGAACACAGTTCTTCAGTCGATTTGCTAGGCCAGTAAAATACCCTCCCACCCGGCTGTATCTATAACTGTTGATTATAGATATGATACTAATTTAATAGTTACGGTTATTGCCGTACGGTCTTGATTGCTATCCAATATCTACCGAGGGCATCGGG
>NVWB01000366.1 GCA_002733575.1 Blastopirellula sp.
CAAGTTGTCTCGCAGCTTCCGCTTTATTGCCTCCCACGATCTCTAAGGTCTCAATAACCGCGAGTCGTTCTATTTCAGAAAGAGTTTTTCCATGAAAGAATGATCCAGAGGAGTTAGCTTCGTCTGATTTATGATGAGAACCAATTTCACTGAAGCTTATATCCTGACATGTGATTCGTTTTCCGTCACAAAATGCCGCAGCGCGAGCAAGCACGTTTTCGAGTTCGCGGATGTTCCCTCGCCAACTATGCTTCAGAAGTAATCTCATGGCGTTGGAATCGCATATTAGAGTGGGGCCACCTGACTGAGTAGCTGTTCTACTTAATATTTGATTAGCGATTTCTGGAATATCATCCAGTCGTGAATTAAGAGATGGCATATTAATTGAGATAACGTTTAATCTATAATACAAATCCTCTCGAAATCCTTTCTCTTCGCACTTTAATGCAAGGTCTTGATGAGTTGCCGAGATAACACGTACATTGACTCTCCGTACCCGATTGCTGCCAATTCTCTGAAATGTCCGATCTTGAAGGAATGTGAGAAGTTTGGGTTGTAGATCGATGGGCATATCACCAATCTCATCTAAAAATAACGTACCTCCATCTGCAATTTCTGCTCGTCCTGGCCTTTCGCTCACAGCTCCAGTAAATGCGCCTTTTTCATGTCCAAATAGTTCAGCTTCCAACAGTTCACGAGGCAATGACGCGCAATTGATTGTAATAAAAGGTCCACTTGATCTTTTCCCAGCCTGGTGAATCATGCGAGCAATTGTGCTTTTCCCTGTTCCACTCTCACCGGTAATGATTACGGTTGTTTCTAGATCACAAACTTTGGCTACTTTGAATAATATCTCCTGAGCGAGATCACTATTTGAGACAAAATTGCAAGATAACATGGGAGAGCTAACAGCAGCTCTGAGCGATTCATTTTCTTTTTTTAGTTCTCGCAAGTTGAGAACCCTTGATACTCGATTAACAAGGTCGTCTGGCTCAGCTGGTTTGATAATATAATCTACCGCACCTGCTTGGATTGATTTGACAGCTTGCTGAACTTGCCCTGTGCTCGAAATAATTATTACAGGAATTTCCGAAAAGTGATCGCGGATAAATTCAAGGCACTCCTGTCCGGAGACATGGGGCATTTCAAGATCAAGTAATGCTAACGAAACCGTTTCATCAATTAAATCTAGTGCTTCCCGGCCATCTCGAGCGCAAATTGTTGAATATCCCGCTGTGTTCAGATGACGCTCTAATATTTTTAAAGTTACAGGGTCATCATCAGCTATTAATATTTTACTTTTATTGTTTCCATTATTTTTTTGCATATCTATAACCTTTACTCAGAGCTTGCATATCGATAAACAAAAACTATAAGTAATTAGTAGAACTATTTGTTTAGCTTGCCCTTCCAAGCATGAGATCGTTTTTTTACTTTCACGCCAGACAAATATAGGTTGAAAGATTCCACTATGCCCAATAAGCCTGACAGAATATTTAAAGAAACAGCTCCTCATAAGAACAGCAAACCCGATTGGCAATCTGCAATATTCCGTGATGCGTCGGACGGTATTGTAATAATTGACTCAATCGGAAGAATCGTTGACTGCAACCCTGCTGCAGAATCGTTGTTTGGCTGGAATCGTAGTGAAGTGATTGGCATTATCATATCAGAGCTCATCATTTCAGAAGAGATTTGCGACTCACAACGTTTAGAACTTGAGAGCATTTTTCAAGTCGATGAAGGCCGCTTTTTATCTAAACGACTTGACTTACCCGCTAGACAAGTTGATGGTACCAACATATTCATCGAGTTAACAATTGATGAACTGAAGGAACTATCCGAAGTGCGATTTGTTGTAATGATTCGCGATATTACAACTATAAAAGAAGCAGAGAAGGCCTTAGAGTTAACGCAGTTTTCAGTGGATCATGCAGGATATTCTGTATATTGGATACTAAAAGATAGTACTATTGCGTACGGAAACGACCAAGCTTACCGATCAATTGGATTATCTAGGGAAGAACTCTACAGCAAAACTGCACAAGATGTTTTTTCCAATCCACCGATTAACAATTGGGATCAACATTGGAAGGAGTTAAAAGCTTGTGGGGTGCAAACTTATAACACGATTCAAGAACGACAGGATGGAACACGATTTCCAGTTCAGATTACCGAAAGCTTCATTGATTTTAACGGCACTGAATTTATCTGTGCTACTGCAATTGACATTAGCATTCAAGTGAACTCCAAGTTAATTCTTCGGGATGGTGAAGAAAAAATAGCTGCGAAAATGGAAGCGTCTTTTGACGCAGTCTTTATGACTGACTTGCAATCTAAAGTATCTTTCTGGAATTCTGCAGCTGAGCATCTCTTTGAAAATAAAGCTGCTGATATCGAAGGCTATCCCATTCAGATGCTATTACACTCCCTTGATGAAAATAGCCAAAAAGGGCAAAGTGAGTATCATATTAATTCTTTCAGTCCAGGGCAGGATTTTGTACCGACAACGTCCGAAATGCTGGGATTAAAATCTGATGGAACGTTCTTCCCTATTGAAGTGTCGATAACGTCCATTAACTTAAACAACCAATGGTGGTGTGTTGGTGTTATTCGCGACATTACCGAACGTAAACAGATCGAACAGAAACTTAGAATTGCATTAGATGACGCTCAAGCAGCCGATCAAGCGAAGGCTGACTTTCTTGCGGTTATCAGTCACGAGATGCGAACGCCATTAAACGGGATATTAGGAACGATTCTGTTGCTCACTCAAACTCAACTCCATGGTGAACAAGAGGAATATATTGATAGTTGTCGTACTGCAACCGATCAACTACGGAATCTAATCGATGACATTCTTGAATACAGTCAGATTGAATCGGGGCAATTCGAATTGAGAGAGTCGGAATTCGTACTCTCCGAAGTGCTCTATGATTTGATCGATACCTATAAGACTGAGGCGGCCGATAATTCAATAGAATTTCGATTCCAACTAGACCCTCTATTACCAAATAAGGCCTACGGAGATAAAGATAGATTACGTCAAGTCCTTGACAATCTTCTTTGCAATGCGATTAAGTTTACTGATGTTGGTTACATTCAGTTAAATGCAAAGCTTATTGAACAATCAGATAAATTCGACCACATCAAATTTAGTGTTCTGGATACAGGTATAGGAATTACGCACGAAGATAAGGAAAGAATTTTTAATCGATTTGAGCAAGCTGATGCTTCAACAACAAGAAGGTTTGGAGGAATAGGGTTAGGACTTTCAATTTGCAAACGGATTGTGCCAATGCTTGGAGGTGAACTAACCGTTTCTGATGGCCCTCTCGGTGGTTCCGCATTTAGCTTCACTACAAAATTCAATCGTGGAAAAGAGAGGAAAGGAAAGAGTGATATCGTTGAACAGATGAGGTTACTCCTCGAATCATCAGAACGCTCAATAAAGATATTGCTGGTTGAAGATGATGATTTGAGCCGCAAGCTATTAGAACGCATGCTTGAAAATATTGGCTTTAAAACAGCAACGGCATCAGATGGAGTAGAAGCAGTTCGTAAAGTGGGAGACTCAATTTCCGACCCGTACGATCTTATATTAATGGATTTGATGATGCCTCGTATGGGAGGCGAGGAAGCCACTTCAGAGATAAGAAAAATTGAATTAAAGTTAAATCGACGCGTTCCAATAATTGCTTTGACTGCAAGGGCTATGATAGGAGATCGCGAAGGGTGCTTTGCCGCAGATATGGACGGATTTATTTCTAAACCGTATGAATTGCCAGAGCTATTAGAAGCAATGATCCTATTATTATCAAACGAGAACGAGGAGACTTCTTTTTCATCGAATAGTTTTGATAAAAAAACCAATAAGGGTCTTGGTTTCCAGAAGGACAAGTTATTAAAAAACTGCCAATATGATAAGGAATTCCTTGGCGAGGTAGTAGAATTGTTTAGCCACACTTCTATTGAATTAAACAATCAGATCTACCAATCCATTGAAAGTAAACAACAACAAGATCTGATTCAGCATATTCACAAGCTTAAAGGAGCAGTTTCAAACTTGTGTTCACCATCCGTTTTCAATGAAGTGGAACAGTTCGAAATCTCAGCTAAAAACGCCAATATTTCGTGGAGCGTGATTGAGAATCGATATGAAAACTTGAATACTCGGCTCTCCTCTATACGCTCAGAACTTAAAGAATTCATGACTACGGTATCAGCCCAGCGACCTTCGTCGTAAACATCGCAGGGTACATACATCGAAAACTCAGCCTGCTTATATTTTGCAATCGTTGAACTTGGATTTCAATTTATAATCCAAGCACTGTAGCAGGCATTATGGCAGAGGCTTTACAGAAGATCATTTCCACTTAAAATCCGACAGTTATTATCGGCGGATGCGTCCCGCGATTCAGAAAACGACATAGAAGATATTAAATGACACTTAAGCCGCAGCTCGTTTGTAGGATTTAGTCCACCACCAAGACGATCACGTCGAAAAAAGTCTTCTATCTTAATCGTTTCGATTATTGGTGGATCATCCTTAGCCTTGTAGATGGCAGTTGGAAAACGTAGCGATTGAGAGGTGAATCGCAGTCGAAATTCATAGCGATTATTTGAACACTTGTCGTGGAGTGAGCTACTGGATTTTCCGCTCATTCCTCTCTTACGACGGCTTTCAGGAGTGTATACTGTGATTAAAACTCTTGAAGATAGTCTAAGAACATTAAATGGCAATAGATCAAGTAGCACTCTGGATTATTGTTGCCTCAACTTCAGATTCATCGAATTCTAATAGCTAAAAAGAAAAACGAGCAGTCCCCCACGACCACCATAGAGCAGCCGTGGAGGGATTGATTAAAGTTACTTGCGGTTACTGTTTGGGCGAATATCGCCCAGGTAGATCGAACTGACGATCTGAATGATCACCACGATCATAAAGACGGTCCAGTTTTCGAGTAACAGGCCAAACAGACCTGCGATGATGAGTGCTCCATTGACATAGGCACTGTTGAGTTTGTGTCGTGCTCCCAAATGTTTCTCCTTGGAAAAGTTATTGAATGTTCCACTCAGCTGATAACAGGTTAATGGTGGAATCGTGATCGGTTGGTAGTTCTCGCAAGTATCGCGTGAACTGGTGGATCATTACTCCGGATGCGATACTGGCGGCGTAAATGGTGCTTTTTGAGGTACAACGGCCTTGTTGTGCTTCCGCTTGTGGAAACAAGGACTGCTGATATCTTTCAATTTCAGTAGGATTGGAAACTGTTAAGATTCGTATCACTTCTCCCAGCATGCGTCCATCGACCCAGAACTGACTGCGATCTTTGAGCGTTCTCCAGATGGTCGATCTGGCCGAGATGGAATCAACACAACAGAAGATAGCACTGCCTGTTTTGAGTTTTGACCAATAACGGTCGTTAATGGCAGAGACTTCAATTGTTGCATCGATCTTGTGAATCGCGGTTTGTGTTGCTTCGACTTTGGAGTTACCAATATCCATTTCAAAATAACCCTGTGTGGTCACATTGGTCTGCTCCACTTCGTCAAAATCAATCAACTGAATCCGTCTTGCTCCAATCGCAGCCAGTAGTAAGGCCACATTGCGTCCAATGGCCCCGACTCCGATGACTGTACAACTACAATCAGCCAATCGATCTGCGGGAATGAGTTCTTGCTGTCTTTCAAATCGGTCGATTTCTGTCATTCGATCATCCCTTCAAGCAGTTCATCTTCTCCCTCTAACCAATAGTCGTACCAAGGGGCAGGAACTTGATTATGGGAGGAAGATAGGAGGCCGAGTTCCAGATCCGATTCACTGAGCAATGATTCTTCGGACAAGACATTCTCGGCGTACTCTTGTTCCCAGGCTGTAAAATCACAACCATTAAAGGAATGCCCATAATCAACGCCCACTGGCAATTCCACCTCTAGACCTGGACCCACGTGATAACGAAGCCGGGCATACGATTGATTTCCCTTAGCAAGGATGAACATCACGGCCCACTCTGCTTTCCCAAAGACTCGCAAAAACGTCTCTTCATCAGTGGGACTTGGCTTAGCCGAGTTGCCTGGATGCGTGTGAATCCAGATCCGAGCAAATTGTTCTGGCCGTAGTCCCTGATCGACTTGGCGATCAAAGAAATCAGCCACTGCTTCATCTTCAAAAGCCACATGCGCCCAACTACATGCCTGGCGAACGAGTTGCACATCTTCGATGAAGAGTAAATCCTGGGGGTGACTGATTCCGAAGACACCGACCTCGGTTTCTCCCAGGTCACGTAGGTACAACAGCTTGGCCCAGGCCGTAGGGCTAAACCTGAGTTGGCTCTTTGTTTGCAATTTTTGTTTCGCTTTTTTCTTTTTCCAATGCTTCATGGCAATCATGACACCTTTCTGTTTCATAAATACAACTAGGACAAATGTTCGTTAAACAATTTTCGCACTGGCGGATACAATACGCACAGTACATCTGATCGCAGCTTTTGCACTCGACGACGCACGAGTTGCAATAAGAGTGATCACAACCTGGGCAGCCGTAATAACAATGCCCACAGATCGTGGTGCTGCACTTGGCACAGTCATGGTTATCATCCGCACAATTCGTACAACCGCAGTCAGCACAAACCACGCCGTGCCATTCATCCAACGACACATAAGGGCTGCTGGAGTTATACGTCCGCAGGATATTAGTCACGATCTGAAAGAAATCAAATAAACGACCTTGGTCAAGGGCTTGCTTGATCAAATGCCGACCATCTCCTTCGCACAAATCCTCATTTTGCAAATGAGGGTGCGTTACTGAATCATCGGAGCGAGCTGGGTTCGGCTGCTGGGCGATCACTTGATAAGTAAGCTCATCACCCCAGGTCAGTTCAATTAGGAATTCCCCGAGTTCAATCGATTCGAGTGTGATCGGCTCAGTCGTGACCGAAAGCGTGATGTTGCGCAGATCTAATTCAAACTCGGAAAACTCTTCCTCTAAGCATTCAAGATCGGTATAGATCTCCCTAGCTGAGATTTTTAGAGGCGACTGGTTGTTCCAAGGGAGTTCGTCCTGGTAATGACTCAACCGGCGAATCAAGTCTTGCGTTGCGGACGTATATTGCTGCTGTATTGCGGCAGCAGCAAGAGTCGGAAACGTCCAATTTGTTGTTAAAACTCGAAGGTGGTATCCGATGTGTGAGAATTTTCTTACACATCGCCATTTTCAATTCAGTCGTCGGTTCACGCCGACGGGGAGACCACCATGGATTATCATAATCTTATCGAGACACTGGGGCAAGTTTCAGTTGGAGAAGCTGGGCTGATATTTCGGGATCACCTTCGCGGAACGGTTCGCATGATGTTGGCTGAGGCGATGGCCGCAGAAGTTGAATAGCTTTGCGGCCCTAAGCATCAGCCGAACGATGGCCAATTGTTTCGGGCGGGCAGCAGCTCTGGCAAGGTATTGTTGAACGACGAAGACGAAGCCATCACGCGGCCTCGGGTGCGAAAAAAAGATGCGAGCGGCACGACTACCGAAGTACACTTGGCCACTTACGAAAGTGCCAGTGACACTGAATCGGTTCATTTTTTTGTTTGCGGGGCAATCTTATCTTCTACGAATTAAAGGATATTGTGGATGTTAATTCATCCAGTCTGTTTTGGTCCTCTATTGATGGTTGAACTTGAAGACGGTTCATTTTCCGACGGTTCATCAGGATTTTGAGCAGAGTAATTCCTTTCCAGAGCATCTGGAGAGAATGTGACACGGATTCCCTTTCCACTAGGCTGATAGAAAGGGTGTTTTCCGGCGTTCTTCAGACGCCATTGAGTAAATTGAGAATCGCTTAAATGAATCACCGAAACTTGCTGGGTTAGTACAGGGATGGGTCACAATCCGAATCGGAGAGTTGGTCCAACGGGTACGCGATAGCGAGAGAAGGAATCACGACCTGACGATGGTCCATTCGTCATTTCGGTCCCGCTGAGGCTCTATGCAACTGAGCAATCACAAAGTGCCCCACCGAACCCTGATCAAACGCCACACCGCTCATCGGTGACG
>NVWB01000367.1 GCA_002733575.1 Blastopirellula sp.
ATTCGAAACCAAGATTGACCAATACAAATGAAGTCAGGGCGCCCACCATACTGGCGCATACCTGAATTACGCTGAGTTCCTTGAATCTCATATTCTTGGTCATCAACGCACTGGGTACCGACGCAGCGGCGGTAAACACGAACCCCAGCGACATAACCCGAAATATATTTGCCAAGGGTGGAGTGTTATAAAAATTAGCTATCGTGCCGGCTAAACTCACCAGCAATATTCCGAGAGTCAGGTTAATCAATACCAGCATTCCCGCAATGTTTGAGAGATCCTTCTCGGTAATATCTTTACGGCTTATGACGACCGCACCAAGACCTAGGGTTGAAAACATATCCAGAAAGCTGATGATGGTATCCGACAATGCGACATAGGCCATGTGTTCGCTTTCGAGTTGGCGAATAACATAGATAGATACACCAATTCGAATGAATTGGGAGATTAACTGCGCAATCGCCAACCAGCGAATCGACTCTATTACCTTGGATCTCAAATTCATTGGTTAGTGCCTGCCTTAGCTTTAGCATGGTAACGGGAGTACAGAAAACCGAGCTCTATATTGGACTGATTCATGTCATTCCCTGCTCGATTCTTCACTAGCTAGGCGTAGCGCGCTGTCAAATTGTGCACCCAACCCGTGGCGCTGACGCCTAGAGAAAAACTGGCGCAAGGGGATATGAACAATGTGATCGGCCAGATAGACGCTTTCTTGCTTCCCTGCCGGGAATGAGTTCTGCAGAACGGTAAAGAATACGGGAACCCGGTCCCAGGTGCTCAGTAAAAAATATCCCTTTCTATGCAGGGTTTCCAGTAGTTTGTCTCTCGACACAGATGGTGCAACGGTCATGCTCAGAAATTCGTAGCTAGGCTCTGCGCCTGCTGCCGGCTGGATAAACGTCAGCTCCGAATACTCTGAGAGCCGACTGCGAATATCATGAAAACTGTCACGGCATTGTTCGCGGCTTTTTCCCATGTTGCTCAAATCGTCAAGAAAACGCTGCGTGCCGCGCAGGCTGGGCTTGCCAGGCCGGTGTGTCCATTGAATTTCACGTGAATCGGCATGATTCGGTCTGCCAAAAGCCGGATGGCGTCGCTTGTTGATTTCATATACCCAACGAGCTAGCGGGTTTTGCGAAAGTTTTTGCCGCAGGCTATCCCCCGCCACTGGGCCATCAAGGCCGACCACGGCTTCGCTGCTGAGCAGAATCGCACCATGATTATTCCCCGGCACTGTCTTGTACATAGACAACAACACGTAGTGACCACTGTGCCCGATCGGCTGGCCATCTATACTTGCACCCAATGACCGCACGCAGTCCTCGATTATCAGCAGGCCCGGGTGTTTGTCGCGCAGGCTGCTAATCCAAACACAGGGATAACCGAATGAGTGATCAATCAGCAAGATGGTATCTTCATCTGAGCCCTCAGACAGAGCCGCTTCCAGGGCTGTGGGCCGCATATGCAGCGTGGCACGATCAACGTCGATGTGCCGCAGCTGCTTCCCCGCCTTTGCACCCATAAAGGACAGCTCACAACAGATAAAGGCAGGAAGGATCAACCTACTTCGCGTAGATTGTCTTAATACCTCGTAGAGCAAACAGGCACCACTTGTCCCGAATTGCTGGAAAGGGTATTCGGGATAAGTCGTGTTCAAGCTCTGAATCAGTTTCTCGTAGCTCACCGTGCCTGCCGCCTAGAGGTGGAATTAACGCGGGCTATAATAAGGGGTTTTCCACTTCGAGGCATTGACCTTTTCAACAAATCTTCGATCAATAGCCGCTCTCGCTTGTTGAGCTAGTCTCGGGCAACGCCCCTGAGCCAGCTCTTCTCTAGGGTAATAACCGCCCTACTCGCGATCCCGCTGCCAATCAGGCCAGCAAGGATACGCGTGCTGACACATTCTGGCGGACATTTACCTGCAGTCCTCCGCTTCTCTCAGACAGCCACTACTGGTGCTTATCAAACTCGCTAGCATAAGCTGCTACCGACAATGTAACAGCGGGAATTACTCGATTTTAAACTCACAGCGGTTAAACTATTGCCCGCTGTACTTATAAGGAATTGAAACAATGATATCGGTTTCTTCTTACTTCATAGCAATCGAATGAAGTACTCGTTTGTAGCGCCGATGATTTAGATAGGTATTCGGCGCCGGTATTCAGCGCTGCTGACCCGGTTAGTTGCTATCGCCGAGTTGTGCATCATGGTAATAATGGATGCCTTCTTGAAGTGATGAAATATCAGGAAGAAATATTGGATCGAACAGGCAGTATGAAATATAGAAAAGACATAGATGGCCTCCGCTCCATAGCCGTTTCACTGGTTGTGCTGCATCATGCAGGCGTGCACCTGATTTCTGGAGGTTACGTTGGGGTTGATGTCTTTTTCGTTCTCTCCGGGTACCTGATCACAGGCATTATCTATCAGCAGTTGCTGAAAGACAGCTTCAGTTTTTCCGAGTTCTACATACGGCGTATCCGCCGCCTGATGCCAGCATTATTTGGCATGATTTTCGTTACAACCGTGTTCGCCTTAGTATTCCTTTTCCCATCCGATTTACTTCGCTACTCAAATAGTCTGCTATGGGTTTCTTTTTACCTGGGGAATTTCTTTTTCTGGCGCGAACATGGCGGATACTTCGCAGAAAATACCCAGGAGGCTCCGCTACTCCACACCTGGTCTCTTGCCGTGGAAGAGCAGTATTACCTGATTTGGCCCGTCTATGTGATTCTGGGCATCAGGTTTCTCGGGTTCAAATATTTCAGCCTTTTAACCATCGCTGGCCTGCTTGCTGCTATCTACGTTTCGGAGTGGGCGACACAGAACACAATCGGTGCGGCGTATTACCTGTTGCCCACTCGATTCTTCGAGCTGATGGTGGGATCTATCCTAGCATTGCAATGGGATAAGTTGCCTAGGGCGGGGGCATCATTTAATCACGTGCTTTCGCTCGCCGGCCTGGCCTTGATTGTCTATGCGGCATTGATGCTGACACCCGCTAGTGATTTTCCTGGCTATAACGCACTCTATCCGGCTATCGGCTCGGCAATGCTACTGTATTCGGGAAGGAACAATCCCGGGGTCATAAACAAGCTGCTCTCGCTTCGCCCTTTTGTCTTTATCGGGCTCATCTCCTATTCCCTCTATTTGTGGCATTGGCCGGTCTTCGTCTTTTTGCGCTATACCGCCATCGAATTAACGCCAGTGGTTCAACTGCTGGCTGTCGCGCTTTCTCTCGCCTTGGCTTATCTGTCCTGGCGCTTCATCGAGACCCCGTTTCGCACAGCATCGCCGGCCTCGCTGTCCAGGGTGTCTTTTGATTTGCTGGCCAAACCCATGGCTGCTGTTCTAGTCATCTGGATTGCAATCTTTTCACTTAACGGCATTCCAGCCCGGTTTTCAGCCGAAGTCGCCCTGATGGATGAAGCGCTCAATTCTCGCCCCAATCGTATTCGGCTGGAATGTCATTCCCCGTCCAGAGATTTTGCCTTGCTGCCCAATGAGAGTTGCACGCTGGGGCAGGAAGACGGCAATCAAACCACTGGCTTTATTTTCGGTGACTCCCACGCCAACCACATCACCGGTTTTCTCGATGTGTTGGGCAAGGACGCCGGCAGCAAGATGCAAGACTACACTATGGACCAGTGCCCGCCCATCTTTGGATTTGCCTGGGGGCGCAGCAGGCGCGTGGCGAACATGTGCGAGGAACGAAACGGTCAAGTAAGGGAATATATCAATGCCCATAATTTCGATTTTATCGTGCTGTCAGCGAGCTGGCCCTCCCCCTTTTCTGAGCGCTTGTATGTTGATGGAGAACTGTTATTGGATAGCGATCAGCGAATGACAAAAATCCGCGAGCAACTAGCGACCACTATCGAAGAAATCGAAAACACCGGAGCAATCCCCATCCTGTTCGACGACGTCTCTTCAGTGGTTGCAGAAGACCCCCGCTGCCCGATAAAAAAAGCGGTCTTCGATGAAGCACGAATTTGCACCACCGCTCAGGATATCAACAGCTTAATTGTCGCCTTGTTTACCGAACTCGAAGAGAGATTCAGCTCCATTCGTAGAGTTCGGCCGGCCGACCTCTATTGCACAGAGGCCATCTGTGAATTGGCGATTAATGGCATACCTATTTACCACGACGCCGATCATTTGAACGATGTGGCTGCAAGGGAGTTAGCTAAGACCTTTCTTGAGACCCATGCCAACCCCTTTTTGATCAAGGACAACCCAGCAAGATAAAACTAAACCGCTATTGGATATTTAAACTCGATATCTAATTCAGTCCAGTCAGTACTTAGGCGATACACCGCCCGCGTGGCGGAACTGGAGGTATCGCCCCACATCATCCGTATCGACAAAATATGTCGCGGCAATCGTAGCTACCTAAGATCGTTACGTTGACCTCCTGCAGCCCCCCCCTTATATTGAGACATGCCTAAAGGTTGATGAGATCTGCCGCGAACATAGCATTAGCTCTGGCACTTATTACAACTGGAAATCCAAGTACGGGGGCATGGAAGCTTCTGATGTTAAGAAGCTAAAAGAAGTGCAAGAAGAGAATGCGAAACTTAAACGCATGTTTGCTGGTTTAAGTTTAGAGAATTACGCGATAAAGGACTCGCTTGAAAAAAAGCTCTAACGACAACTGAACGACGCGAAGCGGTCGGACACTTGCGAGATTTGGAACTGAGTATTGTCAAAGCATGTGGCGTTCTAAAGCTTCCTAGCGCCACTTTTTATCGTCAGCCTAAAGACTGGCGTAAGGCTGATTCTGAGGTGATTGATGGACTCAATGAGGTGCCACGCAAACCTCCTCAATCCGGCTTTTGGAAGTGTTATACCCGACTACGATTGCAAGGGGTTAAGTGGAATCATAAGCGAGTTTATCGTGTGTATTGCCTGATGGGGCTGAATTTAAAGCGCAGAGCAAAGCGAGTACTGCCGAAACGAGATCCAAAGCCCCTTGCGGTGATAGATTACCCAAATAAGCAATGGGCTTTGAATTTTATGTATGACACGCTCTATTGTGGGAAGTCATTTAGAACATTGAGCGTTATTGATGAGGGCACCAGAGAGTGCTTGGCGATAGAAGTTGATACTTCTCTTCCTGCACAACGGGTAGTGAGAGTGCTGGAGCAACTTAAAGAAGAGCGCGGGCTTCCACATCAGATTCGCGTGGACAATGACCCAGAGCTTATTTCTGCCACGCTGACAGATTGGTGCGAAGAGCACAATATTGAGCTGGCTTACACTAAGCCTAGCAAAGCCACAGAAAAATGGTTTTGTTGAACGCTTTAATGGTTCGTTCAGGCGAGAGTTTTTAGATGTGTACCTGTTTGAAAACCTAAGACAAGTGCGAGATATGCCTTGGGTGTGGCGTCTTGATTACAATGATGAGAGGCCACATGAAAGTCTGGGCGATCTGTCGCCCAGCGAATATCGAGAGAAACTATTAATGGAAAACTCTAGTTTGGAGTTGTCTCATTAATAGGGGGGTCTACAATAGGCTCTGCCATATTGGAATTAGGGCCCCTTACTCAACAAATAATTTGGCATTTGCAAAAAAAAGAGCACACCTAATGGATCAGGACGATTTCAAACACGAAGTTATAATTTCTTACGATCATTTTCTGCAAGTTGAATCTGAGTGGGATCAATTGACTCATTTATATAATAGCCCAATTTTTTTAACGTGGAACTGGTTAAATTATTGGTGGAAAGTATTTCACAAGCCTAGAATGAATATGCTAATCATCATCTTGAGAAAAGGTGACAGCATAATCGCTATTGCCCCATTTTATCAAGATAACAAAGAGTTACGTTTTATTGGAACCGGAGAGGAAGAGTTTGAGGAGGTATCACCTGAGTATCTTGATTTAATTTGCAATGCTGAATATGCGGATATTTTCTCAGAGAAAATAGCAGAGATTCTAAGCGAAATGCATAATGACTGGCGCTGCCTAGTTGTAAATAATGTTCTTGATAATTCCATTCTCATTAAAAACACCGTTCCTCTGCTGAAACGGCGCAGGCACATTGTTTTTATTAATTTCAGGGGGATTAAGTTTGAAATTGTTTTACCAAACTCGTGGGACGACTATATTAAATCAGTAAAATCAAGGTTTAGAACAAAAATAAGAACTCGTTTGAGAAAAATGACAACCCAAGATGGGTATACGATCAAAACTCTTAGTGATATGGACGCTGCAACAGCTTGGAGTTATCTAAAAGAGCTTCATGATAAGAGATGGAAGTTCAAGAATCAAAGAGGCGCGCTCGAGTCTGAAAACTTTAGGTCCTTCCATCTACAAGTTATAAAATGGCTACTCGATACTAAAGGCTTGGTTGAATTAAATATTGTGTTCTTTCATGACAGCCCAGTTACAGCAATATACAATTTTGGTAGCAATGGCACTCTACATTTCTACCAAAGCGGTTTCGACCCCAAATATGCAAAAAAGTTTGCTCCCGCTCATTCTGTTATTTTGCTGTCAATAAAAAACGCAATCGAAACGAAAAATATCACAAATTTCGACCTAATGATTGGCTCTCGTAACTCCTACAAAAAGGATTATACCGAGAACACAACCAATGCATTCAATATCATAATTTACAACAACACTCTAATGTCAGTGTTATCGTCTTTGAAGCCTATACTTAAAGGGATATTAAGGGCTATAAAAAACATTTCGAAGCAGGATTGACAAACTCTTTAAATGGAAACTCAATTTTGATTTCTATTACAGCTTTAATACACCCATGGCTTATACTGTATCAATGATGTCCGATCAATGCACATTCAGACTAATTTCCATTGATTATCTTGGGAGCTCTATACTAGTTGCTCGAAAAGACATTCTCATTGACGAACGAAAATATCGTACAACCATAGTAAGGCAATCGCTTTTCTATTTGAGCTTAGAAGTTTCGACTGCATAGATCGAAGCTAAATCGTACAAGCAGAAGTGTATTATTATATGAAGATATATCACTTGGCAATCTCTAAGAATACAGAAATCGCGTTTAGCTACGAGTATAATTCCTAATGGCAACCGCTGAAAAATTTGGAGATATTGACTAAACATTGACAAGGCACTTTAAATGAGAAATGAATTTTTATTTTTTCCCCAAATGCAAAATTACCTAGGATATCGGGACATCAACTATTTGGCCGGTTGCTGTAAATTGGCAAATTGATTACAGCATGAATCTATTGAGAAAAATTAGGCGGCGTATAGCCAAGCTATTATATTCAAAGATAGTATTTGATGTATATATGTTTGATTTACTAAACTCCAACATCCCTGAGCAAATTGTCAGATCTGCGGAGAAACTTAAAATTGTGTTCTTGCATGAAATTTCTTCGGATAATATTTCAGTTTTGAGAAGGGCTGAGAAATTACCCGGCATGGAGCATGAGGAGATAATAAGTTTGTTCGCGAACTCAAATTCTCTCGTGCTCACATTTTTCAATGATAGAATATCACACTACGCTTGGATTGCTAAAAAGGAGCGAGTTGTAAATGATCAAACTATAATTTCGCTGAGCGAAGACGAGGCTTTTATTTTTAAGTGCTTCACAATTGATTGTTTCAGAGGTAACAATTATTATTCATGGACGCTCGGGAAAATATTGGAACAGTTAAAGCGCGAGCAGACAAAGAGTGTGCGTATTGACACATTGTCCACGAATAAGGCATCCGTTAAGGGCGTCTTAAAGGCAGGGTTCTCTATAGAAAGAAGCTTTACCTACCATAATTACTTGTCCATTATTAAAGTTTGCAAGGTGAGAGAAGATATACGAAATTGTAATCTGTGATAGGTGGCGTGGGATTACTGAGCAAACTGCAGCGATCAAAATGGACGCAGCTCTAATCTTCAATTGGAGCTGCCCATACTGATTAAATTAGCTATAGAATAATTTTGGAAAAATCGATTCTGCCCTAAACAAGAGAGGCGCTTGAGATAATTCGATTCGCCGTATTTCATAGGGATCAATATTAGTAGTGCTTT
>NVWB01000368.1 GCA_002733575.1 Blastopirellula sp.
TTGCAACAGGCCCTTGAGCAACTTTCGCCCGATCATCAGGCCGTGATTCGTTTACGACACTTTGACGAACTTGAGTTCAGTGAGATTGGCCGCCAATTAGATCGCAGCGAAGCCGCAACCCGCAAGCTATGGTGCCGTGCATTTTCCAATCTTGGCCGAGCCTTAAAGAGCGTCAAAGATGTCGAGTGACAACCCGCAAGATGATCTAGCCGCCCAGTGGTTGGCACAGCGAATGAACGAGATCATCGAAGATGGGGAAGATATCTCTGACTCGCAGATTCTACGCGACATTGAAGACGCTACCGAAAGCGCTGAAGTCATTGAGCAATTGAAGCAGCAAACTGCCAAGCCAGATCAAAAGCCGGTTGCCAGAGCCATTCCTGATACAATTGGGCGTTTTAAAATCGAGCGATTAGTAGGCCGTGGAGGAATGGGCTTGGTGTTTTTGGCTCATGATCCGATGCTTGATCGTAAGGTCGCATTAAAAATTCCCAGGCTTGATCTAACCAGTGACCCGGAACTGCAAGAGCGATTCTTTAGAGAAGCCCGACTGGCAGGTCAGTTAAAACATATGAACTTGGTGCCAGTGTACGACGCCGGCGTGCATAGTGTCTCTTGCTATATTGCGTCCGAGTGGTGCGATGGACCCGACATGAGTGCCTGGCTCAAGTCAAGAAAAGAACCGGTCTCCGCACAGCAAGCCGCGAAAATTGTGGCCATCGTAGCTAAGACGATGAGCTACTGTCATGAGCAAGGGGTTCTGCATCGAGACTTGAAGCCAAGCAATATCTTGCTTGACCCTGTGGATGAAAAGCAGACAAATGGCCCTGAGATTGATGGCTTCCCATTTGTTCCGAAAATCACCGACTTTGGTTTAGCCAAAATGGTGCAAGATAGCATGGAAAATACTAACAGCAGCCTGCTATTGGGCACGCCGCAATATATGTCTCCCGAACAGGCCGAATGCAGGACAGATGAGATTGGCCCGGCAACTGACGTGTACGCGATGGGAATCATTCTATACGAACTACTGGTTGGTCATCCGCCGCATCAAGGCTCAACGATTATCGAAGTGCTCGATCAAATTCGACACAATGATCCACCCTCGGCTCGGCAAACCAGGGCTGATGTTCCGCGAGAGCTCGATACCATCATCAAGAAATGCCTGCAACGCTTGCCGGAAGATCGATATGCGACAGCCGAAGCCTTGGCCGATGATCTGAATCGTTTTTTGAACAACGAACCGATAGCTGCCAAAGCGGTGGCACTGACCACACGATTTCATCGCTGGTGCTTGAAACCCGAACGAGTCAAGTATGCGGCGATTGCTTCGATCGGCTTAAGCTCAGGCATTATGCTCTGGTTTATTTCCGTTATCTGTGTTGTGTCAATCAATTCTCTATCACCCATTAAAGTCAATGACGTGTGGACCTTTGTTTTTACCTGCAGCATGTTTATCATTGCTCAGCTCGTGCAAATAGCACTTGGATGTTTCATGCTCAAAGGGTATCGAATAGCTGTGTGGATCAACACATTGCATGCACTTTTCCATTCGTTAATTATTTCAGCGATACTTTTTGGTATGCCGTTGGATAACTTTGAAGTTTACGAGAATAATCCCACTGCCAAATACCTTATTTATATCTTATTAGAAATGTTATTTGGCATTATATTGATCCTTATGCTGCTGGCATCGTATAAGACGATTTATACTAAGAAGTAAAGCCTGGGTGCCATGCCTCTCGCGCTTTCGCGTGAGCATGTTTTTGAACTCTTATCGTGGCAACTTCAATCAATGCAATCTACCCATTGTACAAATCGGGAATCGGTTCCGACGCTTACAAGTCTCGACGATCAAATTCATTCCAGACTATTGAACTGACCCAAAGCATGCCCACGCGAAAGCGCGAGGGCATGGCACCAATTGGTCGCTACATTAAACGCCCGCTTGCTGCTCCTTACGTCTTCGCCGGGCTGCACCTGCACCCATGCACAAAGCACCAATGCCGAAGATGGCTAGTGATGTTGGTTCTGGGGTGGCTTCAACATCTGGGGTGACCGTTGGTTCTGAAGTAACCGTGGTTTGCCCTGTGAGTACAACATTTTGGCCTCCTGCGGATTCTCCCGATAAACCAATACGCGATAAAGCTTCACGGCTATAAAACGAAAGACTGAACTGATATCCCTCTCCATAGCTAATCTCAGGCAAGGCTGAAACGTCTAGTGATACGGGAGTGGCGTAGCCCGAAGGAGTATTAACTTCAGTCGCTAGATGAAGAAGAGGGCTGGCAAGAGTAGTTCCGCTAGATGATCCAAATACTCTGAGCTCAATACCCATATCATCCGAGTTTTGCCCCGCAAATACTGCGAAATCTAAAGAATCAAACTCTACACTAGTATTTGGGAGTGCGCGAAGATTAAAGAAGAGCCTATGATGCCACCAGTAAGGAGAACTACCTGCAGTCCATGAAAATGACCAGTAGGCTCCAGCTAAGTTTATACCACCTCCTGAGATATTTAATGGGACCAAAGGTGAAGTTGCAATTCCTGGTGCAGTATCGATTGCATTAATATATGAGTCGCTATCCGATGTTGCATCTGTTAGGTCAAACTCTACAAGGAGACCTGCATTCAAGTTAGAGGTACACATCAGTACCACACACGCTACCGCCAGTTGTATCTTTTTCATTCGTTGTCTTTCTCTAAGGGGTTCTGTACTAAATTTAATCTCTGTTTTGTACTTCTGAAATTCCGTTCTAGCTGTATGCCATAATTTTTCCTTCATGAGTGGTGTGGTATAGTAAAAAAACAATTCAGCCTTCATATAATTAGGGGTTTTTCCACGATGGTTTAGGACGGTTAAAATTTGAGAAAGTTGAAAGATTTTTTGGGGGTGGGGTGAATTTGGCTCAAGTGCCGGGTGGGGTTTGGGCTTGGGGCGTGGTGTTTTGGCGGGCTGGGCTCTTAGTTCTACATATAACATGAGGCCCTCTTGCTGATCCAAAGCATGCCCACGCGAAAGCGCGAGGGCATGGCACCGCAGGCTTCTCCTCTCAATTCTGAGAATACCCCCCACCCGCTTGTATCTTGGTTCTATCGATATCACAATAGTTCTATCTTTCATCTACTCGTCACGCTTCTATTCAAGGACTCACTTCATGGCTGCTGATAATGCTCGATTTGCGACTCGTAGAAATAAACTTCACCGATATGTTGAAATCGAGCTTGATGTGTGAGGGAGGTTCATTCCTGTAGCCGGATTCGTAAGAATTCGGTTTTAAGAATTCATATGATCGACATTGAGGGTTCTCTGAAGTCTAACGACTTCAGCTACGTTTGATTCTCGCTTGTGATTGGGCACTCTGGCCGACTTTTGGTACTTTTTCCTTGCATGGATCTCAAATAAACGCTACTATCTTCTTGGGGCCAAACGTACCTTGTTATAAGAGCAGTGTGGCATGCGATGGATACCAAGATTTCGGTTTAGTGTACGAACCTTGATGATCATGATCACCTTGTTCGGGCTCGCGCTGACACCACTGGTGATCAAAATGCAAAAGGCCCGTCAGCAACAGAGGGCGGTTGCTTGGGTGTTGGAGCATGGGGGAACGGTTGAGTATCAATTGGATGACTCGGAGAAACTGAATCCATTTGGTGCCCCTAATACTTTTAGGTTTTCAAGTGAGTCGGCAGAGAAATCTCCTCCCGATACTCCACCGTTTTCAGATCCCTTTGGCGGCACTAGTGCAGATCCTCCACCGCATGAAAAATCATGGGCTGAAAATATTCTTGGTACTGACTTTTATTATCATGTTGTGCAAGTTAGCCTTGGTGGTTCAAAACTCAACGAAATATCTCCTTTGTCTCAATTAATTCACCTTAAATCAGTTGACTTAACTGGGACATCGGTAAGAGATTTCTCTTCATTAAGAACACTCAAAAAACTTGAGAGCCTTGACCTTTCAAGATGCAAAACAAAGGACTACTCATCGTTAAGTCAATTGGAAAACATCAAGTCGATTGATCTTGGTAGTTCTAAAATCACTGACCTTGCACCCTTGTCGAACCTAAGAAAACTCGAAAGCTTAAATCTAACTGGATCGAATGTGCGTGATCTGTCTCCATTGATGACACTGGACAATCTATCTTCGCTTCAACTTTCATCCTCCAAGGTTGAAAATCTAAATCCCCTTGCCAAATTGAATAGGCTCGGTCAATTAACATTGAATGACACAAAGGTCTCTGATCTTTCGCCTATCTCAGGACTACAGAACCTCGGTTACTTGTCTCTTTCAGGTTCTGCTGTCACAGACTTAGGTCCGCTTAAAAAATTAGATGGCTTGCAAACGATAGAACTTGAAGATACCGATGTGGCTGATCTATCGCCACTGTCATCTCTGTTTCGGCTTGAACAACTAAATCTTACGGGGACTAAAGTTGTTGATTTAACTCCATTGCATGGGCTAGATGAACTTTGGAGAATCGACCTTTATGAAACCAAGATAACACAAGAAGAAGTAGATCGACTAAAAGCCGCTTTGAATCAAAACTGTGTTATCGGCCTTTCTCAATTGCCTTAGAGTGGAAGTCGAAATATAACCGACGGGTGACACTGACAAAAATTAACATATCCAACATAGCCAGGGTGCCATGCTTTTCGCCGGTTAGGCGTAAGCATGTTTTGCGGCGTGCCTTACGTTTGTTTTGTAAATTGGACCAGGGCAACGGTTCAATTTTATTCAACAAAACGGAGAGATTTCTAATGCAACACACCAACTTCCATCACTGGCAAACGAGCAGCATCGCCTCGATTCTACCGGGGGGAAAGCTTAGTTTTTTCGTCGCTGCAAAACGTGCAAAACACGAATTTGTCCATGGACGAATTTTTGTCCAATGGATAAATTTTGGGCATGTTGCCGCGGCCAATATTTTGACTTGCCGTAAGTCGTCTGAGACAAACAGTTACAACAACAAAAAAACACATCCATCACCAACACTTCCACACAATCCACCTCGAAAATTTATCCATTGGATAAATTGCCCGCACCAGAGGGGTTTCTGGGAAAAATTAGCCAATGGATAAACCTCCCAAACCAGAGACGCCGAACCAGTGTTCCCGCTTTGTTGAAAGAGAAAAATTGTTCACAACCCATTTCTTCAACCAACCAGAACCTATTTTGAACCAATAAAAAACCACGCATCCTCTTCGGTTTTTACTTTGATTGCGTGCTGGATATGCGAGTGTTCTTTTTACTTATGGCAACGTGCCCGTGATGTCTGCAACATGATCTCATCCAAAACATGCTTATGCCTAACGGCAAAAGCATGGCACCCAACCCAGTTCACGGCGTTGCATGGCACACTGGCGTTCTGACTTCTGGCCAAAATTCCCCACCCGCTTGTATCTTGGTTCTATCGATACCACAATAGTTCTATCTTTCATCTACTCGCCACGCTTCTAATCAAGGACTTCCCCACATGGCTGCTGATAATGCTCGATTTGCTACGCGTAGAAATAAACTTCGTCGGTTGATGAAGAAAGAGGGTGTGCAGGCGTTGTTGGTTAGTAATCACTTGAATGTGACCTATCTGACAGGGTTCACTGGCGATGACAGTTATTTGTTGGTGACCAAAGACAAGGAAATTGTGCTGAGTGATTCGCGGTTCACCACGCAATTGGAATATGAATGCCCTGAGTTGGATGTGGTGATTCGGAACTCGGGCGATACGTTGATCAAAGCGATGCGAAAGATGGTCTCTTCGACCAAAGCGACTGAACTGGCAGTCGAAGCCGATTCGATGACCTGGAGTTTAAGCCGATCGATTGATGATGGACTGAAGAAGGTGACAGTGACGCCGAGTTCCGGTTTAGTCGGACAACTGCGAGAGATCAAAGATAAAGAAGAAATCAAAGACCTGAAGTTTGCCGTCTATTTGGCAGAAAAAGCCTTTTCTGTAATTCGGGCCAGTATGCACGGCGGCCAAACCGAAGTGGAAATTGCGGCCAATTTGGAACACGAAATTCGTCGATTTGGCGGCACCGGATGCAGCTTTGCCCCTATTGTGGCGGTCGGATATCGGGCCGCTTTGCCTCATGCGACACCTACGGATCAAAAAATTGAAGCCGATGATTTTGTGCTGATTGACTGGGGTGCCGCTGGTCGGGGTTACATGAGCGATCTGACCCGGGTGCTGGTAACCGGCAAACCTTCGGCCAAATTACGCAAGGTTTACAACATTGTTTTGAAGGCCCAAATGGCTGCGATTGAGACCATTAAAGAAGGCGCGACCATGGCTCAGGTCGATTTAGCGGCCCGCAGCATTATCGCTAAAGCCGGGTATGATAAGTACTTCGGTCACAGCATCGGTCACGGACTGGGCAGCGAAGTCCACGAGAACCCTTTCATGTCGAGAACCAGTGATCGCCCCTTAAAGGCCGGAATGGTGGTCACGGTGGAACCCGGAATTTACCTCCCAGGATGGGGGGGCGTGCGAATCGAAGATGATATTTTGGTCACCAAAAAAGGGTTTGAAGTGCTGACTAACGTACCGAAACAATTCGATGAGACGATACTGTCCTAGAGTTCCGAGGCAAATCAGGCTAAAATCGATAGCTTTAAAGCATTGCAAACACCTGAACGACTTGGGCCACAAGCCAAGGAGTGCTAACACCTTAACAGGTTTAGCCAGTTCATTCAGGTTCAACATAGATCATCAAGCTGGGAGAAATATAGAATGGCAGACTCTGATCCAACTCAAGGGGATAAGACTCAGGGTAGTGTATTTGAAGTGGGCAAAGTTCGTGAACTAGTTGAGCTGATGCAGCAGTACGAGTTATCGGAACTCGATCTGCGCGAAGGCGAGCAAAAGATTCAGCTCAAACGCGGCCCCGCTTATCCAGTGGCACCAGTTGCTGCGGCTCCAGTTTATGCCGCAGGTGCTCCAGCGGTTGCACCAGCGGCCGTGGGTTCTGTTCCAGCGGCCAAGAGTAGTGGAGACGATCCGAACTGGGTCACGATTAAGAGCCCAATGATTGGTACTTACTATTCGAGGCCGAAGCCGGATTCTGAAAACTTCGTGAAAATTGGTGATCAAATCGGCGAAGACTCGGTCGTTTGTATCATTGAAGCGATGAAAGTTTTCAACGAAATCAAAGCCGAAGTTTCCGGCAAGATTGTTGCCATCTCTGTCAAGAATGAAGACACGCTCGACTTCGGACAAGTGATGTTCAAAGTCGATCCCAACGGCTAAACAATTTCGACCGCATTCTTGTTTTGATATTACATTAATTAACTGCTTAGTTTTTGGATCGTTTGCTGCATGTACAACCGTATTCTGATTGCCAATCGTGGCGAAATCGCCCTGAGAATTATTCGTGCCTGTAAGGAACTGGGCGTTGAAACGGTCGCAATTTTTAGCGAAGCCGACCGTGGTGCCTCGTACCTAGAATTGGCAGACGAAGCCTATTGCGTTGGCACAGCCAAAAGTGCAGACAGCTATCTCAAAATTGATCGTGTGATCAGTGCCGCTGAAGTCGGCAATGTCGAAGCGATTCATCCTGGTTACGGTTTTCTGGCCGAAAACGACCAGTTTAACGAGATTTGCCGCAGTTGTAATATCGACTTCATCGGCCCATCACCTGAAGCCATGCGTCAATTGGGCGATAAAAACACGGCCCGAAAAATGGCCCGCGCAGCCGATGTGCCCGTGGTACCAGGCAGCCAAGGACTACTAGACACCGAGGAAGATGCACTGGCATCGGCAGAAGAAATTGGCTTCCCCGTTTTGATCAAAGCCACTGCCGGTGGTGGCGGTAAAGGCATGCGAGTAGCGGCCAATGCGTTGGTGTTAAAGAACGCATACCAACAAGC
>NVWB01000369.1 GCA_002733575.1 Blastopirellula sp.
GGCATTACCATTAGACCACCGATTCCTTTTTGCCACGTAGCGGTTTTGGTATCGATACAAATACGTGAATTATCCCCCGCTTGAAACTGATGCAATTTGACGAAAATCACACAGCCTTCCTTACTAAAGGGCGCGTGACGAAACCCTTCTGGATTTCTGAAATAAGTCCCCGCCGGATAATCACCGGTTTCATCTGAGAATATTCCCTCAAGAACAAGAATCTCTTCACCTAAGGGATGATCATGGGAAGAGAAACTCGCCCCCGGCTCGTACCGAACAATGCTAGTCGCGTGCCCTCTTTCTTTTTCTTCCCTGGCCAATGGTTTGCGATTAACCCCGGGCATTGGACTGTCTACCCAATCCTGTCGATTAGTATCAATGACAATCTGTTTTGAAAGATCCATGTTTAATATAGTAAGTACTCCGCCAAGACAAATTATCACTACTAAATTCAATGATTCTACACTTAAAACCAACGCTTAATGTTTAATCGAATTATAAATGAATAAAAGAACTTCTGTTAAATATCGATGGGGTCAACTTGCTGGGTTTCGCAAAGAATTTTACAGAGCTATTGAGGGTGTAAACACCGTGCATTATTCTATAGTTTGCGCAGGACAAGGACAATATCCAACCACTAAGAATATTCAAGCAATAAGCTTAACCGGGGCGACGAAATCTAGATAGTGAGAGCATTCATATAAGAGGCATATTACTCTGTCACATATATTACTCTTCATTATCACAAGCCTTCGCACTTACAGATAACTTCCTAGTTGAATATCATATTTTCGCTCAAGAAATTCATCGATAATGACCTGGTTCTTTTCTGCTCTTAACCATTTTTTTTCTTTCTCTGTAAAATTATATACACCAAAGGACTTGATGTAATTCTTACTAAGAGACATATAATTAGCACCGTAGGGTTTACTAGTATTTTTAATGTAAAACCAAAAAAGTCTAGATTGCATTATTTTTTGAGCTACCTTTAAATTCTTCAGATCATTACTTAGCAAGCTAAGCCCATTGTGGAAAAAAAGATCTCTATCACTACTAATAATGAAATTTGGCGTTTTCGGTGCGATATGCGGAAATAGAAGTTTATATTTATATAACTCTAATGCTTGCTTTCTCCCATAGGAATACCATTCAGTATAATTTCCCTTACCTTTATCTCGCGCTGAGAGAATTTCTTTTTTTGATAGCAAATATGAATATGTTTCTGGATATTTATCCTTGAATTCTTTCTCAGGTATTACAATCGCAGTATCGTCTTTATAATAATAAGGAAATATAATCTTTTTTTTCAGGGAATTTATGTTCGTCATCTTCGTTAGTTTATTAGTATTTACAACCTCACGACAAGATTTTTTCTCTATAGGGGTCTTTTCATTTATGTAGTAAAAATCGCTATCTTCCCGTATAGCGTCAAAAATATACACATCGTTTTTTAGTGTTGCTATACCGCTACTTGTTTTGAATAAACTTGAAAATGGCTTGCCTACAGACTCAATTTTTTTTATCAATTCTGGCAGTCTCAAGTTCCATCCATTTTGACTATCTAGTAAATCGTATGAAATATTTATAAATGACAAATTATTCAGTTCATTTTGTTTTGAAGAAGAAAATTTAATCCCATTTGCTTTACTTTTTTCCAGAAGACAAATACAAGTATATGTACTATTTGATGAAAAAATCTGTTCTCCTCCGAAATCAATAATACTAAACCTATAAGATTCTTCTTTGAAATAACGTCTAAGCGCTCTTCCGTTCAAGCTTTTGAAAAAAGAGTTCATTGTTATAAACCCTAAATGTCCATCAGTCTTTAAAAGCGCCATCCCCAACTCAAAAAAAGGAATGTATAAATCAGGATGCCCACTCGAAGAAACCTTCCATTGACTCAATAGAGCTTTAGATTCCTTGTCTATATTCCTAGAGCATACATACGGCGGGTTTCCTATTACGATATCAAAACCTTCAAAGTTTATATTTTCTCTTCCCCAATCACTGAGCAACGCATTTCCAACAAAAAGGTTAAACTGAATTACCTTATGATCTTCACCATTCTCTAGCGCTAAAAGTGTCAACAGTATTTTGGAGCGTTCTACAGCGTAGTCCTTTACATCTAGCCCATATATATTCTCTTCAATAATTTCTATATATGTTTTATCTGTTTGTACCTTCATCTGTTGTATTGCAGTGTACAAAAAACCAGAGCAGCCACATGCTGGATCACAAATAGTTTTATCTGCAATATTTTCATGCTTAGAAAAGATGTTGCCAACTATAAACTGCCGGATATTGGAAGGAGTATAAACAGCTCCAGAAACAATTTTATCTTCTGGAGAGATCACATATTCAAATGCTTCTATGACTTTTTCTAAGGAATCGATCCTAAATTTAGAATTAAACAAGTTTAATTCATTAAAACCAGAATCTGATTGATCAATAATTAGTGAACGAATATGCTCGTTTTCAATAACGTCATATTTATTTGAAAGCAAAAATGAAGAGACAATTAGTTTGTTAATTGAAAGCACGTCAGTCGTATATTCTTTTAAAAAACGAAACAACTCTCTTTTCATGTACGCCTATATTTTTTATACAGCTAGAGGAAATAAACTCGCCAAGTTTAATTCTGAATGTGAGTTACTACGATCGGTTAAACCTTTAAAATATGGATACCACATTCGCTCTTTTGCACGCCCCAGAATATCGATATAATCCTCATCAGCAAAAAGATTTTTAAGACAGCTGTAATCATCCTCTTCTTTATTAAAGAAATTATTAAAAACAAAATGAATGGAAAGAAAAATATCCATTGGTGGGTGAGGAAGCCTTGGAGCCCCCATTAACATTAAGGCCCCTGTTTCCAAACCATCAATGTTCGCACCTCCATATTGAAAGTGATACAGCGGGTGGCTATACTTTTTAGGCCCATCTCCTTCTTCAGCTATATCTTTATCTAAATGCCATGCCATTTTGTACTCTGGGTCACCATTAGAAGCACCAAAGCCAGTAACTATCATATCAAAGGCATATTCACTAATGGGGTCATTAACCTGAATATCTATATCAGGATTTGACACAAGTGAATTAACTAGACTAATTGTAAAATGAGCTATTTTTGGGACAGTTTTTGAAATTGGTTTATAGTTAACAAAATCAACTTCAAGACTTTCAATTGAGTAGTAATCGTTATCTGGCATTACATCTGCTAATCCATACAGTTTATCTACAGAAAGGAAAAAAGAACTCACTTCGTATTTTTTAATTATATGAATATAATCCATTAAGTCTTTTGCAATCTCTTTACTATTCCATATATCCATATTATTCTGAACCCGTCATCTCTAAATATCTCTTCCTGCCTAGAGAAGTTATTTCTTCTAAAGATTTTAGTTCAGATACAGCGATTAAGGAAAAATATTCTTTATCCTCCCATGGCTCAATAGTCCTATTTGCTTCAAATCCATCTACAGGATCAAGAGCCGTCTTATTTTTAGCACAAATAGTCCAAAAATATTCGCTTTTTGAACGTTCGCTTTTTTGTGCCACATCAAGGGAGGTGATATTATATTTTTCTTCCAGGATAAGTTTTCTTTTATTTGCCCCTAACCTTTTCAAAGAAGGTGCTTCTGGCGAGATTGATCGCCACCATTCTTCAATTCCACTAAACCACCATCTATCATACGACTCAGAAAATATTCCAGTGTATTCAAATTGCTGAAGATGGATTTTTAATTCAGCCCACCCCTTGGAACTAGCCGAAACACCTAATCTAGCAAGCAAAATATCTTCCCCGATTAAAATCCCTGATGGCTTAACAATGTGGTTTAAAATAAAACCGCTTGCCATATATGTATTGGATGTATATTTTTTAGATTTAAGTAAATCTTTTATTCTTGGGCTAAATTTTTCGGCAACTTTTACTGGACATTTTAATAGCTGTTGCAAATCAAGCGACCCATCATTGTTCACTGTTGAAATCTCAGAATAAGCATTTATTAAGCTTTTCAATCTAGCTGAATACTTTTCTACGTTATGGAGAAGAACATCTTTAGACACGGCAAAATCAAACAAGTCTTGACTGGTGTAGTCTTCATAGTACCCACTGATGTTCTCTTCGCTTGATATCAATACTATAGGCAAATTCTGATGATAAGGGGTGCTTTTTGTGCGAATTGTCTGAGCTAGCGTTGGCGCATCAAAAATTGCTTTTTTTCCAGACAACCTGAAATCAAGGAGCAGCAAGTCAGTATTTTTAATTTGCGAAATAGCCCCCTCAAAATCTTTAGGGTCGTAATGGGTGACAACAAATTCTTTACTTAACTCAGCAACGATAGAACCTGGATTTTCATCTTCTATATACAAAATCTTAAATATCATAATCTTCTAAATCCTTTTCTGAAGCTTTTTGAACAACAACTCTAATACAGGTTGAATAATCTTTTTTAGGGGAAACAACTTCGATATCTCCACGATAATTTTTTACAATATCTTTCACGATTTTTAAGCCTAATCCAGTACCTAAAATCTCAGCATTTGAATCTAAATCGTCAAAATTATCTGGCAAGGTTGTAGTAAAGAATTCTTCAAATATCAGTTCTTCAATATTTTTTTCTATACCGTCGCCGTTATCCGAAAACTCCAAGTAAATTCCATCCTCGTTTTCGCCGCACTCAATTAATATTTTTCCATTAGTGTTAGCTCGCTTAATTGCTTTTCTGGAGTTTGTATAAAAATTGAAGAGTATTGAAGACCATTCTGAAGGATGCATTGGTTTAGTTATTAATCGCAACTTATTAAATTTTGGCGACTCAAATATAATTCCAACTTTAGTAGCATCGCTTTTAATAGAGTCGACAAACTTATTTACGATGTGCTTAATATTTATGGGGGACAATTCTCTTATAACATTTTGAGAAACCACATCATTAAAGTATGAGGTATATGTTTGAAATGTTGAGAAGTTAGTACTTAGAATGGCCATTCTCTTCGAAGACTCATCGTCATTTTCAACTGCTTTTGATACAAATCTAATATCGCTTTGGATACTATCCATATAATACTTAATTTCATGAATGAATTGTGCCACCGTCAGCCCTACACTACTTAAAACTCTAAGCATTGAACGCTCTTTAAGCAGTTTTGTTTGAATTTCCTGAACCTCTTCAATCTCCTTTTGCACCTTTTTAACCTTTCTTCGGCGCTTTCTTTTTGTTTCAATGGTTGCAAATTGGTCATCCAATTCTTGCTCAAGTTCTTCTAATGTTAATGCTATGTTTCTTATTCGCACCTCAAGAAGGTGTTCCCAGTCGCCGCTTTCATCTTTTTTCTGGCTTGTAACAATTTTTGATTTACGAGTGCTAGCCACCTTTATTACACCAGTAATCAAAGTTCTATAGACAAAGTTTTTAAGCTGAATTAATGCTTCACTCTCGATTAATCCTTCTCTGCTGGATGTTTCATTAAAAGAGTTATCTAAATCTTTTAGCTCAACAAATCCAAAAAAATTATTATTACTATGTGGTGATAAAATAACGCGCTTACCAGCTGACTGATCGAGCCTTAGCCAGTCATCACCTTGTTCCGCATATGGTAGAACCCTAAAGCCATTCCTGTATAATCTTATACCACCTTCCTTCCTAGCAAGTTTTTTTATGCTAGCTTCTTGTGATTTTGGAATTATTCCAGCAGGAGCATATAAAAAATAATGAGCTCTAAATTTTATATCTTTTAGCAGCGAAAAAGGTACAGTTTTATCATCCGGATCGTTGCCTATTTCGCCTACTTCGTCGATAGATAGCCTTTCACTTTGTATAGAGTAAAGACCCTGCCCATTTTCATCAATATAGCCTTCAATAAGTGCTGCCGCATGATCAAATATCATACTTGAATCATCTGCAATTACTGTAACTTTACCATCAATGCTTTTGAAGAATTCAGATTTAAACCCGGGATCATGATTAATTATATTTTCATTTTCTTCATTTTCAAGAATTTTTTCGTTAGTTTGAACTTTTAAAGTCTTGATATCATCAATCGAGTAAGGTTGAATTATGTTAAGGATATACCTATACACCCTTTTAATAGACGCCTCGGACCACTTATCTCTCAATCCTGAAATTTCCAAAGTAGTTCCTGCAGATTTTTCTTTTGGATATTCGCTCAACTGATTTGATATAGAAATTAAATTAATATCATTTTGGTAGTCATCCCAATTAATATCTAACTTTAATGCAATATCAATATTTTCAACCTGAGTAGTGATGGATAATTTTTTCCCTAATCGCTGAACTGCAAACCTGCCAATCCCTTTTTGGCCTGCCCTCTTTCTTTTGAATTCACGTGAAACAGGTTCGTGGATTTTATTTGTTGAAGATATCCTCATAAATCCTTTGACGAGTTCCTCCCTTGTCATACCGTCACCATTATCTTCAATGATTAAAGTACCACCAATATTCTCCGTATCCACAAATGTTAACGTTACCCTAGTAGCATCTGCATCATAAGCATTCTTTACAAGTTCAGAGACAGCTGTCTCTTGTCTTGCCACTAGCTCTTGACCTAAACGGCTTATAACTCCAGCGTCAATTGAAAACCTAACTCTATTTTTTTCTAAACTAGCTATTTTGTGAGCGACATTTAGCAATAGATCATTATCCAAAACCTCAGCTCTAATTAATGACTCCATTTTTTTCTTTAAACTTTCCAAACTTTCCAAACTTTCACTCACTCTACAGTGGTTTTAACTCGGTAAACCTAACTGAAATATAGATATAAGTACATCTATATAAAGCATTAGATTGCTAGCAGGACACCCATTTTTCTTTAATTTGATTTTGAGAGAATCCTTATGAAGCCGGATGTTTATTCTCTAACTGGCGAGCACTTTAAAAAGCTATGAGCCACCGGCTAAACCAAGGTTCCTCGCAGCTATCATCTCATTATGATTCGACCACCAAGTCATCACGCTCTAAATACTCAGCTTGATTGTAAGTCGCTCGTATCGAATTCTTATCTGCATCCCCGCATCAAAGCTCGCTTGCTTAATGTAGTGCTACCTGAAGCTCTGAGCTCACGAGCAACAGTCTACTGAATATTTTCTTATAGCAAGGTTCTGAGGTTCTGGATTCTTTCGGTTTGAGCCGCTGTTTAGCAACATGCTTAAAGATGTTTAACAGTGCCGTCCTATTTTTTCTTTCTTCTTCTTAGCAGAAGTCTTTAGGATCGATATCTTTTGCTAGCATCTTCGCTTCCGATCTTACCTCTACAACTGAGACACTTGGGTATGTACCTAAACTAAGGTTCGCTCTTTTCTTTGTTATCGGACGCGAACAGTTTAATACCATATCTTCGCAATATTTGTACTTAACTCTTAGATACAGGCAATTATCATCCGCAAGGTTATATTGCTTCTCTTTAGCATTGGATTGCTTTACTTCTGTATTAGCTAATTGTTTTACAACAGTCGCCATAGCAACATCTACTTTTTCACCATAACTCAATGTTGCGTTTAGCGCTGCATTAAACTTTAGATGTTGCAATGCCCGCCTAAGCACCACGAGACTATATATAGTGTGATTTACCAGGTTTTATAAGGGTTAAAAGAGACTTCTTAAGATATTACAAGATTTTGTTGTGGTGCGGACGGAGAGACTTGAACTCTCACATCTTGCGATACTAGAACCTAAATCTAGCGCGTCTACCAATTCCGCCACGTCCGCATATACCTGAGAG
>NVWB01000370.1 GCA_002733575.1 Blastopirellula sp.
TAAGTTATTGCTCTTTTTTCCATCCGGCATTGAGCGCATATGCCGTTTTTTATCGCGAGTAACTAGAACCGCACCCACCCTGCCTTTTTCGGTCATATTTATTGCCGTCTTCAAAGATGTATATCTAGTATTTCCATCCAACAAAACCATGCTGATATTACCATCTAGGCCATTTCTGGCATTTATAATTGTTCTAACTTTCATATTAAGCCCTTAGCCTCTAATCAATGAACTTGGTATGCAGCCTTCATTTTCGCAAGAGGGAGAGGGGCAAGTAACATACCCACCTCCAGCTGCTGGGTGATACGTTCCATTGTCAGCTTTAGCTATCCAAGAGTGCTCACACACCTTACACTCGGTATGGATTGCCTTAACGCCAGAAACGACAAGCTGCGGAGCCTGACCGTTAGTCATTATTTCATTTGAATTCTGGTAATTAAATATTCTGCCCTTAAATTTAAAACCTTCAGTTTCGATACATTTGTGTTTAACGTTGTTGTTAACTGTCATTTTATTACTCTCTGTAATGTTGGTTAGTTTTCAATAGGTATTATAGCACAGTTAGAAAACGGACCCATAAGTCGCATGGCGTGTCAACTGTTAATTGTTTTTTATTTGGTTGGATTGGGCGCTAGGTTCGAATCCCCCCGCCTCCACCACATTCGGGTCTGTTACCGCAGACCTTAAAAAGCCCCGTAGCTCATTGAGTTACGGGGCTTTTTTTATTCTAGCGCTTGGAAACGTCAATTTAATGCAAACGTCCTTGCTTGCTCCAATTCTGTCTGCCTTAGTCGCTCACCAAACCGTTCAAGCTTTCTATCAACGTTAACAACCGCCTTATCAATATTAGAGATCTTTTCTCCAAGCTGGGAGATTGTAGCCCCCGCGCTCATCATGGCCGTAAGAAGCACAACGATAATGGTTTTTATAAAATCACTCATCGTTTACCACCAAAGCTAAATTTGTTTTCCGTCCACATCCTAAACAGCTTAAATAAACCAAGCGTACTAACGAGAATGCCCAGCATGCCGAACTGGAACCACCAAGGCGCTTTACCGATAGCTACCCACCCCGCTTGCATGGTTGAGGCATATTCTGGAATAAAGTGCAGTGAGAACACCACAAGCCAAAAAACAATTAATACCTCGTCCATGATGGATAAGGCGCGATTCTTTAGTACTTGCATGTCATAACTAATGTCGCTTTCATCTTGGCCCTTGGTGCGCTCAATTTGGGCGTTAACCTTCGCAATGGTTAAGTTAACTTTAGCCGTTGCAATCGCTGCCGCATTTTCTGCAGCAATGGTTTTACGCGCTTGCCAGCCGCCGACCACTTCCGCAAATGGATTGGTAAAAAAGCTCAAAAATTTACTAAACATAAATATAATCCCATTTATCAAACCAACTCATAATCAAGCGTCTAGTTAAGTAAATCATAAATCGCCCCTCCCAAACTCCAATTGCCATTACCTGATATTTTTGCACCCACAGCATTAACGCCCGATGCAAATACATTATTATCATTCACTGGATTGATAGCTTGCGCAATATCTGGCAGTACTTTAGCCGCCTTACGCTGAGCGTAGTACCCGATTAGCGCAACGCCAACCACGACTACAGCGGCAGCACCCGCCTTTGTGTTGAGCGCTTTTATTGCGTTACTCATTGTCTAAAAGCCCCACTGTACGTTGCTTAACTTGATAAACCACGAACGCGCAAAGTAGCGCGCCACCAATCATTTTTACTAAATTCATGCGAGTGATACCCCGTATTTAATAAACGCCAAATCATAAGGTGATTGCCCATTCTCATGATGAATAATCGCCGCGATGATGGCGGGGATTTGTGCGTCATGCAGTGGTTGATTAGGCGGTATCCCTGTTTTTTGGGACACGCTGTTAACATATGAACCAGTATCATTTTCAACGGGCGGTGCCCAGCGGTTAATAATGCCGTGTATGGTGTTTATTCCGTGTTTAGTCCGATAGGTTGAAATAATCCGCGCAATGGCTCTAATGCCATACTCTGGAGCGCTGAACACGATAAATCGGCCATCGTCGCCAATTTGACCTACCCAATTTACATTTTTGTTATATTCAATATTTCCGGCGTTATTATTGCGAATGCCTTTCGGCGCTTCGTTTGTTTTTTTAGTCATAAGTATTATTCCAACAACAGCAAGCGCAATCCATGCGCCGCGCATTAGTTGACCTCCTCAAGCATTGCAACGCTTACACCGCCGCTAATGATAGGTTTTCCGTGTAATATTTTAAAGTCGCCATTATTGTAAAAATAAATCTCACCCGTAGCCGTAAACCCAACGCCCGACGCATTAGCACCAGTCAAGCCCAAAATAGGCAACACAACAAACGTCCCGTCAGCTTTTTGTGCGTGTACGTTATCAAACGAAATAGCCGCAATAACCCCAGCCTTAACGACCATAGAGCGAAATCCACTATCCGATGTAGCATGCACTTGATGCCATGACACACCCTTATCTATTGATTTCCTGATGGCGCTTCCCTGCATCACATACAGCGCATCACCATCGTATTCGACCAGATTGCTTATATACGAATTATTACCTATCGCTGCATATGCAGAATATGTAACCCCTCCGTCATCACTGTATGTGCATGTATTCCCATCAGCAACAAACAAAGCACCATCATTTAAAATATGAATGCTAGAACACGAATCCAGCGACGCAGGAACAGCACGAGCTATCAACGGGCCAGAGATAGGCCCGTATGCCACTACTTTATGCTCCACACCTATCGCTATATTTACGCCGTCAAATGCCCAATCAATAATGCCGCCACTAACAGTATGTGTATAAACTAGCGTTTCGGTATAGGTTCCGTCACTCATATCGATAGCAACTAACCACCGCTCGGAAGGTGACGCCGTTACCACTTTCAGCACGTAGTAGATGCCATTAACGACTATAGCGCGCGAGTCCAACCACCCGTCAATCGCATCGTATACCGTACTGCCCACTCGGTTAGCATCGTTAGTGACCGATACAACTTTAGACCCACCCACCGAATAAACTCGACCGGGATAACTGGCACTACCACCTGCCATTTCTAGACTGCCACCACCCCCATACAGGCCACCGTACCCAGCCGCCTCGGTAAGTGTAGCTAATTCGTTAACAACCGATGAATACACTGGAACTGAGTTTGCATTCAGTGAATACGCAAAAAGCGCGCCCTGTGTCCGTAACTCGAAAAGCGACCCGCCGTCAATCTTTATAGCCGATGCTGAACTAAACCCCACACCGCCAATATAAATATCCTCAGTTGGATTGATTGTAATACGCCCACGACCAACCGTTGCCGCTAACAATTCTGTTGGCGCACCATAATAAACACTACCAACGGAACTAACCAACGCCGAAGACCCGACCATTCGCGACTCTGCGGGCGTCCAATTTAATTGGTTTTCGGACATCCAAATTTTAGCCGATTGCGACACCGAACTTAAAAATGATACCGAGTGATAACCACCCTTAACATCAAATGTCATGCCGCTTACTAGCTCGGTTTCAAATACCGAACCGTCCGGCTTTTCGGCGCGTATGCGTAAATCGCCAGTTGCCAAAATTGAGGTGATCCAAACACCCACTTGAGCCATGCGAGTCCAGACACCCGCTTGTATACCGATGTTATGAATCATTATTTTCTACTCCGAATGGCAACAGCAACAGCGGCCGCAATTAGCCCGACCATTAGCACTTTGTTAGATGATTGAGCAACCGTTGCGCCGTCACTACGTGAAGCATTGTCGGCAAATTGCATCATGGATTTAAACCCATTGTTTAATGAGTCAAATGTGTTTTGTGATTGCTCGACCATTGCACCTTGGATTTGCTCTGTGAGCGCCAGCGCTAATTCGTTACCGCTATTAACCACATTCGTTGATAGCTCATAGCCAGCCATTAACGAGCCGTTGTTAACTTCTTGTTGATTGCTGATAAGCACACTTACACGACCTAGTGCGCTATCCATTAGCAATGCAGACGTATTAAGTGCCTGCCCATTTGCATCAAGTGACATGCCCAGCATTTCAACACTGGAGTCTATTACGCCATCCGCAAGCTGTGCGTTATTTGCGGCCATTTCGTTTGCATAATCTAGCGATTTATCAACGATCATGTAATTAGCATCAATCGCACCACTAGCCACGCCAAGCGCGCCGTCCGCCATGCTCGCCGCAACGCTTAATGCACCATCAATAGCGCCCATATCTGTCATTTGCACAGTATTGCCATTACCACTTAATACAACGCCGCTATTATCACCTTGAATACCTTGGGATAATGACGTGTTGGTGGTTGTTTGGTCTGCCCGTGTTGTACTACTAGAACCTGACATAGTTATATGTCCTTTTGATAAACTCTTTCGAGTAATTGAAAGTTCAATGATTTGACTAGGCGGTTTAATCCGGCGTGTTGCGTGTGATAACGAATAGAGCTGTAACCCGCACGCTTAGCGACCTGCTCAATCTCGGTACACCACTTCACCGCATTTTTACCAGCGGCGGCAATTAGTACCATTTCAGTACCACGGCTTGTTTCTTCACTGCGCGTCACAGTGAAGAACTCGCCGCCCCAGTTCATTAACTCAGCACGGCCGCTGTCCACGTCCGATTTAATTGATTGCGCGTCACCTCGCAGTGCTGGCGTTAATACATCCCAAGCATTCATTGCTATTTTTTCTTTAAAAAATAAATAGCGGCCACAACAGCAACAACACCCATTAGCACGTAGCTTTGATTAATGTTGCCACCCGAACCGCTACCAAAGTTATTACTACCACCGCTAAAGGTGCCGTTATTGGTTTGGTCGCCGCCCGTAGCCGTGGCACTTGATGATGCTGACATACCGCCACCACCCGCACCCATCATTGCTCCTAACATGATTTACTCCAAAAAATGCCCCCTAAGGGGCGTTAAGATTAGATTTTCTTAATGACGAATATCGCTAGGAGAACGCCAGCAGTACCGATTAAGATATTCTTATTCATTGATACACCGCCAATCATGATATTGGTTGATGGCGCGGCGGCTGCAGGTGCGATTTGCGGAGCAATAACACGGGTTGCCGCGTTTTCCATTTCTGGACGCAACTTAGCTTGCATCTGGTCACCACCAGAGGCCGATTTTCGCCCCTTAATGGTTTCAACTTTTGCATACACATCTAGTGCACCGCTCAGTAATCCGCCCCAGTTAAAGCCGTTACCTGCGCTTTCAGCAATTGGTACATTCATCGTGAATTACCCCCTTAGAAACGACCTGGCGCATGTAAATCAATGTACTCAACAACCAATTCAACTTGCCCTACCGCTGATGATTCACAGCGTAAGCGCATATCTTGAATGGTGTTATTGAGTACAAGCGCGTGGCGAATATCGCCGTCTTGAATCAAGTCAATGACTGTTGATTCGTTCACTTGTGGGTCACGGCCATTTGATACTTGACGATTAGCCGCCGTAACCGCATCAACATCATGCCAGTTCACGGTATCAACAAGCAGCTCAGCTTTAATGACAGACGCTAATGCGTCGGCATCACCGGTAGTGTCTGGCATGTACAAATGGAATGCCGCAATTGATGCGCCCGCTGGCTTTGGGATGTTATCAATTTCAAATTTTCCAATGGTAGATACGGGAATGAAAAAACGACGAACTTTCGTTAAATAGTTCGGCACACCCGCAAGTGATTGAGTGACTTCAGCGTACGCTTCAAGCTCTGGCGCGGCAGCATCGGCAGCAATATCAAAACGGATAGTTGCTGTCTGAAAGCCCATTGTGTCAAGCCCGAAAAAACGTCGCTCACCTAACGTGTGCAGTTCTGGGCGGTTAAAATGGAACGTTAATGCGCCGACCGTGCTAGCACGATTGTAATGTGCGTCAAGTGACGCTAAACGTTCGCCGTCTGCCCATTCGCTTACCATCCGACCGTCTACTTCAAGGCGAATGTTAGTCATTTGTTTAGGTGTAACACCTTTGTGATACAGCACAACATTCTCATAGTTATTGCCGACAGGTAAGGTAATTGCTACGCCGTTACCCTTAGCAACATTTGGAATCGTAGGTAGTCTTTTAAATGATTTCATGGACTACCCCTTAGAAGTATTTTTTAATAGAAAGAGGTGCAACTTTTTTGATAAGTACAATCGCGGCTAGCGTCATACCAATGGTGATTAAACGAGTTTTCCCAAACATAATTTCTTTACCTGCTTTAATTAATAAGACGGCGCGGTGTTGCGCCAACAGGTAATGCACTATAGGGATATTTCTAGAAATAAAAGTAGCTATAGTAAAGCCCTAATCGCTGAAATTAATTTCAATGAATTAGGGCTTTAGGGCTAAAATTTAATTGTTTCTTTGGTGGCTGGCTTGGTTCCCTCCCGTATCCAATACTGAATTTGTTTACGAGGGATGTTATCTAGGGCTTTAAGCTCGGATGTTGTTAAATCCATTTCATCGGCCATCGCTTTGTAGGCTTTAGCTGATGACAACGCTCCCACCCATTTTATATGCGTTTGGTTGAATATGGTTTTGTCGGCCTCTTGTGGTCGTTGAGTTATCGCACTGATGCGCCCGCCGTATTTACGCACCTTGCGACACATCTCGCCCCACTTAGGTGAGGCTTTCGCAATGCGGGTTACATCGGCGATTTCATCGGCTAAAATTTCCATGGGCGCAGCAGCATGACAGATAGCAAACACTAGTCCCGCCCAACGCTCAAAATTCTCTTCAGTTGGCTCAACGGTTAAAGATACTCGTATCTTGCCAAAGCCGCATTTCTTCACTAACTTTTCAAATGCCGCCATGCTGCGAACGCGAGGTAGTGGGTAATCCTCGTCGGGATCCCACGCTACAATACGCGCACATTTAAAGTTAATGGTTTTACGCAAGAATGCGCTTTTACCCGACCCCGACGCACCAATGATTAGCTGATTACGCTGCTCCAAGTCGGCATTCATGCGCTTTAGTGGTTTTTTCTTGATAGGCTTTCTCATTATCCCGCCTTAGGTCGTAACACGGTGCCGTGACCAATAGCTTTTTCGTGGTTCATTTGGGCGGGTTTGACCGCTGAACTATCAGTCAATTGAGCGTTAACACACTCGCCGACCAACTTCTTTTCATCGTCTGTTAAATCGTCCATCATGATACGAGGAAGAGCAATCGAACCGCCTGCAAAAACAAGCATTGCCCATGGCGGTAAGTTAGGCGCATCGGGGTAGTAATGTTCCATGCAATCATCAACAGCCTCGGCCAGTTCGTCTACTTCCTCCTCATCAAGTAACCAGTGTTCACCGCGGCGTTTTGCAATGACGGTGAATATCATTGGCATGAATTTACGAATGGCATAACTGGGCTTTAGCCCTTTTTGAGCTTTAGCACTCGAACCGCCGACATCATCACTAGTAATTTCAGCGTCATCATCTTCCATTAAATCGTAAAAATCAGGAACGCCCAAATTATCATTAACGGTCTGTTCATCATCATTTGATACAGTATCAATTGTTACATCAACCATTATTTTTCATCCTCGAAAAATTTAGAAAAGAAGCTTGGCGAGTTGTCGGTGTTCTCAGCACCGACAGCTTTTTTAGCTGCTTTTTCTTGGTTGACTGCCGCGTCATTTGCCGCAACCTCCACTGCTTGTTTTAACTCAATGCCGTTTAGTGGTCGCATATTATCTTTAATGAACTTTTGACCCGCTGCT
>NVWB01000371.1 GCA_002733575.1 Blastopirellula sp.
TTGTCGATGAAGTTTTGGCGGTGGGTGATGCTATGTTCCAAAGCAAATGCCTCGGAAAAATGCAAGATGTTGCCAAGAGTGGAAGGACCGTTCTCTTCGTCAGCCATAACATGGGCGCCGTTGAAACTCTTTGCACCAAGGGGCTGGTGATTTCTTCTGGACAGATAGTTGCCAACACGACATCGAAAGAAGCCATACAGATTTATTTAAGAGAGATGGAAACCGCAAGTGATTCAGATCTGGCCCATCGAACAGATCGAAGCGGTGTAGGAAGATCCCAACTGCAAAGTATTGAAATCACTGCTGGTAAAGATTTCAAGGAAAAAACATTAGTCACAGGCGACCCTGCAAGATTTACATATTACATTAATTACACTTTTCCAGGAATGATCGCAGTTGTTTCAATCTATGATACGAACGGACAAGCTGTTGTTGACTTTAGATCACGTCATTCAGGAGATGGTGATTATCTATCGGCTCAACTTCATAATAAATTCATCTGTGAAACAGATGAATTACTCCTGGCTCCAGGCAGATATCGAATGGATATTGAAATCTACTGTTCTCAAGAATTGCAGGACCACGTGACGGGAGCGATATATTTTGATGTTGCCCCTGGTAACATCAGAGGGCGGATGACTAGTGCACCTATCAGACATGCTAAAGCAATGATGCCCAACAGATGGATTCTTCCTTTAAAGGGATCAATCTAGTCCCGTATTCATAGCCCTGTTAGGGTGTAATAAACTGCATGTCATAACCCCAGATCCACGATTCTTGGGCAAGTTAATTTATAGAGACAAATGATTATGATTCAAAGATTAAAAATGTATCTTAGTGTTGTGGGGTTTTGGGGACTCGTGTATTTGATTAAGTCCAAAGTCATTTACTCAGTAGATTTATTCAAAATAAAAAGGCCAAATTTTAAGCATCCATTTCATGTACGTGTTCCTTCATCAGATATTGATACTTTTGTACAAATATTTATTAATCAAGAATACAATTTTTTAGTAGAATCACATCCCAAAACTATCGTCGATGCTGGAGCTAACATAGGGCTTGCTTCCATATACTTTGCAAATAAGTACCCTGATGCAAAGATTATTGCTATCGAACCAGAGCAAAGTAACTATGAACTTCTTAAAAAAAACATCGCCCCATATCCCAATATCATTCCGCTGCAAGCTGCTTTGTGGAATAAAAACGAGGAACTCGATTTGATCGATCCTGGTCTGGGAAATTGGGGATTTATGACCACGTTGAAAGATTCCTCCGAACATCACTCTTGTCACTCAGTTATGGCTATTACTATTGATAAGATTATTGAAAATTACAATTTAGAAAAGATTGATGTCTTAAAAATAGATATCGAAGGGGCTGAGAAAGAAGTATTTAACGATACTTCATCTTGGATTGAAAAAGTAGATTCATTAATCGTCGAGCTTCATGATCGAATGAAAGGAGGTTGTAGTCGCAGTTTTTACAGTAGTTCGAATGGATTTGATAACGAATGGAAACAAGGGGAAAACGTGTATTTGTCACGAGGAAATTGCTTAATAAAACACTCTCCTTGACTAAGCTGCTTCAAGAATAGTGTGTCCTACCCCAAGAGTGTTAGACTACCTGAAAAGTGAGTTTTTGATTAATTCTGATCTTTGAAAAGAGCCTAATAAGATGCCAACAGACCCACTCGTGTCCATTATTGTTCCTGTCTACAATAGAGAAAAGACCCTAGAAACTTCGATTCGTTCAATACAGAACCAAAAATACAGCAACTGGAGCCTACTAATTGTCAACGATAATTCAACAGACAAAACTCCACAAATAATTAAAAGATTAGCTGAAGAAGATCCACGGATTCACTCTATCCTTAATACAGATTACTCTCATTCCTGTGCAGGAGCTAGACTGTCTGGCATAGACTGCATAGAAGGTAAATACACAGCGTTTCTCGACAGTGACGATACCTGGCCAGACTATCACTTGGACGAATTCGTTACTTACTTGGAAGCCCACGACAATGTTGATTATATTTTTGGAGACATCCAAAGGGAAGATATAGATGGCAATATTCTTACTCCATCAAAGTTTGTTGATGAAAAAGGGCTTCCTAGTGATATTAACATCACCTGGAACGGCGAGATCGGGATACTAGACGACAAAGATATTCTCTGCAAATCAATTAGATCTCGTTTCAACACAGGAATGCAAACATCTTTATTTAGAAGCAACTTCTTTGATCGCATAATTTTGAAAGATGTTTACGGATGTGAAGATGCCCTACTTACTCTTGAAGCAGTTGCATCAGAGATGCGAATCGCTGTTTCGAAGAAAATTCATCTTAACTATTTAGTGCATGATGACAATATAAGCGGTGCTAACGCTGAAATAGACTTCCATCATGCATTGAAAAACTGTACTGCTGAAATCAAACTCTTAACTGAATATATCCCTAAGTATATCAATTTAGACCGTAGTTCGAAATCCGCACTGTCTACAAAGTTAGCTGATACTTATGTATGGCATCTCGGGAATTCGATCTATAGGAAGAATGGAGAACGGTGGAACGCTTGCAAAGCGATCTCAAAAGGGATTCTCAAAAAACCATTTCGATTTTCTTACTGGAAGACTCTCTTAGGTTCGTTGATATTCACTAGATAAGTAATTCAAAACTACACAAAATATGACTACCACACAAAAAGTAACCGAATCTGAAATCAAACTTGCCTATGAGGGACAGGAGTTTGCTGAGGATTATATTGAGAAGCGATTTGTTAATCAGGCGCAAATATTATTGCATCGGATGCAGGTTGCGGCTGTGACCGATATGATTGGCAAGATCAAACCAGAGGCGGTTTTAGAAGTTGCCCCAGGCCCTGGTCGGGTGACGCGAGATATTCATACTTCGGCGAAACGGGTATGTCTTGAATTCAATCAGGGGATGATCGAAGTTGGGCAAGCGGCCTGTGACCCGGCCATTGATTGGCAGCAGGGCGATGCTTTTGATATGCCGACTACTGGGCATTTTGAAACCGGTTTTGACTTGGCTTTTACTTATCGATTCATCCGGCATTTCAAAACAGATGATCGCAACCGAGTTTATGAACAATTCAAGCGAGTCATTAAGCCGGGTGGCTATCTCATTTTTGATGCGGTGAACGAAAAGGTCTCGAAACCAATCCGAGATGCCCATCCTGAAGGCTATCCGATTTACGATGTGTTGTACAAGAACCTGGACGAATTGAAGACTGAGGTTGAGGCCGCCGGTTTCCAACTAGAAAAAGCGATTCCGGTGCAACGTGGTTTTACGACCATGATGAAATGCCAGAACTTGGTGGGGCCGAGAGCTAATTGGCTCAACAAGTTGCTCATCAGCGCGATGCAGAAGTTTTCTCCGATGGCTCCACTTGAATGGATTGCAGTATGCCGCCGCGTGTAGCCCTGTGGTCATCGTCGTTTGCGTTCGGTATGGAAGCGGTTGCCAATGAAGTGCAAGCCTTGCATGAGAACCTGCCGCAATCATTCATCTGGGGAATCAACCCACGGCAAGCATTTATTTACAAGCCTAAGAAATACTTTGCAACTTCCGCCAGGTATCAACTTGGCTTTAGACTCTTCACTAAACTTTTTCAAAACCGGTATGACATTCAACACCTTTATGGTTCTCTCGGCGACTGGTTCCACTTTCGAGCGTTGAACCAACAACCGGCATTGCTGACTATTGCCCTCGATTCAAATCCGGTTGAAGAAAGTTTGCGCAATAAAATCAATCACTTCGCTGTTGAGTGGCCTTCAGCGATTGAGAAGCTGAAGTCATTAGGGATTGCTGAAGAAAAGATAACGCTGGTGCTTCCACCTGTCGACTTGAACAAATTCACGCCCACACTAGCCCCAGCGGATAAATTCATTGCCACATTTGCCTCAAGCCCTGAGAAGATTGAAGCAATCGATGCGAGAGGTATTCCCTTGATGCTTGATGCGGCAAAGCTTAAGCCAGAGATGCACTTTAAATTTAAATGGCGAAACTGGGGCGAATCACTGTCGACGGTTCAAGAATTAATCAAATCACAAAATCTTGGCAACGTGACGCTCGATACTTCGCTAACAGAAAACATGGCCCAAGTTTATCAAACTTCGCATGTAACGCTTGCCTGTTTCACAGATCTATCACAGTGCAAACCGATGCCGAATTCCATTATTGAATCACTGGCCTGCGCACGTCCTGTGATTGTGACTAGGTCACTGGAACTGGCTCCGATGATTGAAGAGGCAAACGCAGGAATTGTGATTGACGAGGACGCCGATCAACTCGCACAAGCGTTGACCACAATTCAAAGTGACTGGGACACTTACTCAAAGAACGCCAGAAAGCTTGCGGAAGATAAATTCTGTCAACAGCGTTTTATTAATCAGTACCTTGATATCTACGAAAACCTGACTGCTTCAACTAACTAATTATTCGCTTTATAGTTAATCCATGAAATCATTACTCTTATCGGAAATCTTCCCACCAACACATGGTGGGAGTGGGCGTTGGTTTTGGGAGATATATAGTCGGTTGCCGAGGGAGCGGGTTGTGGTGGCGGCGGGTGATACTGCGGGGGATGTTGAGTTTGACGCAACGCATGACATGAACTTGGCACGATTACCGCTGAGTCTTGAGCATTGGGGTGTGAAAAGTTTTGCTGGTTTAAAGGGTTACTGGAAGGCCATTTCTCAGATCAAGAAATTGAAACGCAGTGAAGCGGCCGATGTGGTTCATTGTGGGCGAGTGTTGCCTGAAGGCGTGATGGCTTTGGGTTTGAAGTATCTGACTGGCACACCATTTTTGTGTTATGTGCATGGTGAAGATGTGACGACTGCGGTGGAGAGCCGTGAATATGTCTTTCTGATTCGGCGTGTGCTAAAAAATACAAAAGTGGTGATCGCCAATAGCCAAAACACGGCTGATATTTTGACGAACCAATGGAATGTGCCTGTCGATAAAGTTCGAGTGCTTCATCCTGGCGTTGATACCAAACGATTTACTCCGGTGCCTGCCTGTCAAGAAACTCGCCAGCGGCTTGGCTGGGAAGACCGAAAAGTAGTGCTCACGGTGGGTCGACTGCAACGACGAAAAGGGCAAGATCAACTGATTCGAGCGATATCGAAAATTCGGGAGTCTGTACCTAATGTTTTATACAGCATTATCGGCGGGGGAAATGACCGCGAGTATCTTGAACAAATTGTGGCCGAAGAAGGTGTGAGCGAGTACGTTCAGTTTCGCGGCGAGCCAGATGATAGCGAACTGGCTTCCTGTTACCAGCAGTGTGATTTGTTCGTTTTGCCCAACCGGCAAGAGGGCAATGACATCGAAGGATTTGGCATGGTATTACTGGAAGCCCAGGCTTGTGGCAAGCCGGTTATCGCCGGAGCATCGGGTGGTACTCGGGAAACCATGAAGTTGTCTGAAACTGGAGTTGTGATCCCATGTGATACGCCGAGTCCGCTGGATGAAACTGTTGCAAATTTGCTATTGGATGATGCAAAAAGAGAACAAATGGGCCTGGCCGCTAGAGAATGGGTGGTTGAGCAGTTTGATTGGGATAGTCTGGCGGTAAAAGCAACCGAATTATTTGACAGCGTTGATGCTTAAAGTATCTTTTACCGTCTCAAAATACCTCATCTAAAAACAATTTCGTGACCACTGAACTGAACATCCAACATTCTAATCATGTACAAGCTTCGCAGATTGAACTTCAAGTTTTCAAGGGCGAAAGTTTCAGGAGTGTGCGCGAATGTGAGCCGGTGACGGTTGGGGTGGCTTTTGCGAGTGGTCAGATTTCGGCGGTTGATGGTCTGTGCCTAATCAATGGCATGGGGCAATCTGTTCCGTTCCAGAATGAGGTCTTAGCTAACTGGCCTGATGGCAGCATCAAGTGGCTGTCGGTGATGTTTTTGTACTCGGGCGATGTAGCTGACTTGGAGTCTTACTCGGTTGTTGTGAGTGAAGGCGAAAACAGCCTACTGCCTTCTCCTTCTACTATTACTGTCAACCGATCAGGAAAGTCGGTCGAAGTTGATACCAATGACGGGCGATTCTCTTTTTCGCAAGGGAGTGAAAACCTCGTTGCTCACTTTAATGCCAGTGGAGCATCTTGGCTCACTGACCAGGGCTGTCAACTGATTTGTACCGATGCAAAGGGCAAAGAGCATTCTGCCATAGTTCAATCGATTGAAATTGAATCATCGGGGCCGCTTCAAGCTAAATTACGTGTCAAAGGTTCATTTCAAGGTCTGCGGGCTTTGAGGTTCTCTGGCTCACTCACATTTTATGCTGGGATCAATCGAGCCCAAATTGAGATCACATTAGAAAACCCTGCTAGAGCCAAGCACGCTGGTGGTTATTGGGATCTTGGCGATCCGGCTTCTGTGTTAGTGCAAGATGTGTCTCTTTGTATTAATACTAAGCTGAATGAAAATCGGCATGTCTTTTGGACTGAATCACCTGGGGAAGAGGTCCATTCCACAGGAAGCGAAGCATTAGAAATCTACCAAGATTCTAGTGGAGGCGAAAACTGGCGTAGCCGCAATCATCTCAATCGAAAAAATGAAATCCCTGTTTCCTTTCAAGGATACCGGGTTCGTGAGGATGAAAATGAACGTATCGGTGGCCGTGCCCATCCTGTTGTCTCGCTTACTTCTGGCAATCGATATGTGACCTGCACCTTGACTGACTTTTGGGAAAAGTTCCCGAGTTCGCTCGAAGTATCGGGTTCTCAATTACGAGCTCGATTGTTACCAGGGCAGTTTTCTGATCTGCATGAAATTCAACCTGGCGAACATACGACGCGAACGGCCTGGCTTGAATTTGGTGAAAACGAAAAAGATCCTTGCTCTCGATTAGCCTGGGTACACAACCCAATTACTGCAACCTGTGATACGGAATCGCTTGCCAAGAGTGGGGCGATTTCATTCTTGCCTCAGGCGAGTACGCCACTGCATGAGGGTTGCCAATCGATCTTCGATGAGGCGTTAGAAGGTGATCGCAACTTCTTCGCCAAGCGTGAAGTAATTGATGAATATGGTTGGCGAAATTATGGTGACCTTTGGGCAGACCATGAAGAGGCATTTTGCCACGAACATCGGCCTGTGATTTCGCACTACAACAATCAGTATGATGCGTTGTATGGTTTTTTAATTCAGCACTTGATATCAGGTGATCATCGTTGGAAACAGTTGGCCGACCCACTGGCTGAACACTTGTTAGACATCGACATCTATCACAGTAAACACGACAAATCAGGTTATTCAGGCGGCATGTTTTGGCATTCTGCCCATTATCATGATGCCGGAACGAGTTCACACCGCTGCATGTCTCGCCAGATGCTAGGCAAAGAACATCCAGCGCCAGGTGGTGGGCCTGGTAACGAGCACAATTATGCTTCGGGTTTATTGCTGCACTATTATTTGACGGGTAACACACGCTTTCGTGATGTCGTGACTCAGTTAGCAGATTGGGTTATTGCTATAGATGATGGGCAACAGCATCCACTAGGGCTTGCATTGCCCTCTCCGACAGGTGCCTCAACTTCAACTAGATTCGAAGATTTTCATGGACCAGGTCGCGGTGCAGGGAATTCAATCAATACCTTACTCGACGGTTGGCTGGCAAGCGATAACGAACACTACTTAAAAACTGCCGAAGCATTGATTCGCAGGAC
>NVWB01000039.1 GCA_002733575.1 Blastopirellula sp.
CCCAGACTTTCGTTTGGCTGGTGTCTTTCAGGCCCCGGTCTTGCATGTAGCGATTGAAGCGTGCTTGGTAGATCGAGCAAATCGGTCCCAGTCCCATCGAAACCGTCGGGAATTCCCAGAAGTCGGGCATCAGATGCGGATGCGGATACGAGGACAAACCTGGCACATCTTGTAGTTCACGGCGAAAGTTTCTCAGGTTGGCTTCTGACAGACGACCTTCAACAAATGCACGGGCATATACACCGGGTGATGCGTGCCCTTGGAAGTAAACTTGATCACCTTCGTAGCCACTATTTCGACCACGCAGAAAATGATTGAACGCTACATCCAGCAAAGTGGCGGAAGAAGCAAAAGTCGAAATGTGCCCTCCGATACCTTCAAGCTCTGTGTTGGCTCGGGTCACCATGGCCATGGCATTCCAGCGGATCACGCTTTTAATACGACGTTCAAATTCGCGGTTGCCAGGGTACTGAGATTGGTCGGAGTAATGAATGGTATTGATGTAAGGAGTGTTAGCGGCAAACGGAACGTCAACGCCTTGCCCGTGTGCACGATTTTCAAGAGCGGAAAGTAGATATCGAACTCGATCATCTCCCTTACTCTCTAATACATAATCCAGCGAGTCGATCCACTCTTGAGTTTCAGCGGGATCAATATCGTTCGCATGGGCAGCAGGGTTTTGTCGGGCAATGTTTTCTTCGGCCTGAATCAATTTGGCATTCGCCATTCAATTTTCCTCAAAGACAGCTATCATTGCAGATCTCTTCGATCTACAGCAAACGTGGGCATATAATTATAATTGTTCCCGGTCAGGCATATTTGACCAGATGAATTTTAGGTCAGATCCTAGAGCTTGGGAGTCATTTTTGACTTGATACTCAGGCGATTATAAGTGGAGGAAATGTACGGAATACACTGATCCACTATCCCTAACACTAGGACAAGTTCCTATTTTCGGAAAGATTCACGTGCAGCGATAGGGGGAATCTGATGATATTACATAAGGTGTTTGTGTGTTAGGACTTACGTTTTATTTTCAAGGGTTTGTAAATCTCTGTTGCAGTGCCGAAGAATACTTCCCCAGCATTCATTACGGTTTCACTTAACGTGGGGTGAGGATGAATGGCGGCTGTCAGATCACCGATTTCGGCTCGCATTTCGATAGCGAGAACCGCTTCGGCGATCAATTCACCTGCGCCGAAACCTACGATTCCGCAGCCCAAAACCTGTTTGGTTTCAGGGTCGATGATCCATTTGGTCAGTCCTTCGGTTCTTCCCAAAGCTTGGGCTCTGCCACTTGCGGCCCAGGGATACATGGCCACTTTGACATTTTTGCCTTGGGCTTTGGCTTCATCTTCGGTCAATCCGGCCCAGGCAATTTCTGGATCGGTATAAACAACCGAAGGAATCGCCGCAGGGTTAAATTCAACCGAGTGCCCAAGCAAGGCTTCCACAGCAATTCGCCCTTCATGGGTGGCCTTGTGCGCCAGCATTGGATTGCCGACCGTGTCGCCAATTGCCTGAATTTTTGGATCAGCAGTTCGAAGTTGTTTATCAACTTCAATGAACCCGCGATCACCTACCACCACATTGGTGTTTTCTAACCCAATTCCTTTGGTGCTTGGCCAACGACCGATAGAAACCAGCACTCGATCATACTTCTCAACGCCAAACTTGCCTGGTCCTTCAAAGGCAACTTCGACTTGATCGCCCTTGACTCCAATCGAGCCAACTTTGGTGTTCAAGTGAATTCGACCATCGAACAGATTGTCTAGTCGTTTTTGCAATGGTTTTACCAAGTTGCGGTCTGCACCAGGGATCAGTATGTCGGTCATTTCGACCACACTCACTTTAGTGCCCAATCGCCCGTAAACGGTGCCCAGCTCAAGGCCGATGATTCCGCCTCCGATGACCAGCATGGTTTCTGGAATGTCGATCAATTCCAAAGCTCCGGTCGAGTCCATGACTCGGTCGGAATCAAACTGAAATGCCGGTGGCATTGCGGGTACTGATCCGGTGGCAACAATGCAGTGATCAAACGTCAGTTGCCCACCGTCAGGTATCGATTTATCGTCCCCCTCAAGCTGCAATGTGTTGGAATCGATAAAGCTACCATTGGCTTTGATCACGGTAACATTACGCTTCTTAGAAAGCTGTTTCAACCCGGCAGATAGATTGGTAATGACCTTGTTTTTTCGTTCGCGAAGCTTGTCGAGATCAAGCTTCGGAGAGCCATAAGAAACACCCCAGTCGGCGTTCAGTTCATTGACCTCTTCAATCACATTGGCCACATGAAGCAAGGCCTTGGAAGGAATGCAGCCACGCAGTAGACAGGTGCCACCTAACCGAGAATCCTTCTCGATGATCGTAACTTCCATGCCTTCATCTGAGGCTAGAAATGCCGCTGCATAGCCTCCAGGGCCTCCGCCCAGTACTGCCAGTTGTGTGTGTGCCATAGTTGTGTGTCTCTTCGTTGAGTTGTGTATCGCCTAGCGTGTGTGGTTTTAATGCCTGAACTGGTTGTGCATGACTTGCACCAAGGGCATAAAAAAAGGGACTCTAGGATGCGTGTCACACCTTGAATCCCTTTTGATTTATGCAATCTTTTGTGAGCCTTAAGTAGACCCAAAAGTTTGACTTGTCTGATTTAACGAGACATAAATTCGACGACGATATTTACGTCTACTGGCAAACTGATGTCATCTTTGCTCGGAAGTCCGTCCATTGTGACCGAGAGAGTTTCACCATCATAAGATGCAAAATCAGCAGGTTGGGAAGCACCCTCACCACTAATACTGCGATATAATGTTTGCAAGTTCTCGCGTGATTTAACACTTACAATGTCGCCAGGACGAAGCTGGTACGAAGGCTTATCAACTTTTTGGCCATTTACCAAAAAATGCCCGTGTACAACACCTTGTCTTGCTTGAGGACGAGTCAAAGCTAGTCCAGCACGACGAACTACGTTATCTAATCGACGCTCGCACAAGGTCAGCAGGTTTTCACCAGCGTTACCTTTCATGTGCTTTGCATGATCAAAATAACGTCGAAGTTGTTTTTCACCCAAACCGTAATAGTGCTTGATCTTCTGCTTTTCCATTAAAGCAGCACCATAGTTTGATGGGCGCCGAGGCCGATTATGCATACCGGGAGGGTTGGGACGAGCATCTGCTGCACGAACTGCGCCGCGATTTTCGTAAATCATTCCACCTAAACGCCGGTTGATTTTGGCCTTAGGACCTGTGTAATGGCCCATTTACTGCAATCTCCTACAAAGCTAGTTATAGCTGGGGTATTATTTATTTGCCTTACCAAGATGTTGCACCATCTATAATTCGTGAAAAACCACAATTTGTAGAAGTAGCAAACCCACTAAGGCAGTTAATTGGTCTCTGGGAAACGGTATATTTTTACGAATCAGGCGACAGAGAACAAGGGGGTTTTCCGTGCCATTGCTCAGATGGACGAAAATTTTGTCCATTCACCCCTTAAAATTGTCTTTTATTTACTAAAAACTACGGATTTAACGTACCAGACAAGTCGATTGAGAGTTCTTCAGGTTTTTCAAAAATTTGACAAACATCGTCCGGTATTTTACGAAAAGCTTTCTCGTACCGTGTGGAATTTGAGTTTTTACCTCCAAGATCGCGAATGTAGATCCGCTCTATTTGATCTGGGAATCGACGGGCCATGGCTCCATAAGTTTCAGGATCTTTTTCTCCTGAGTCACCGACTAAAATAAATTTCCGTTTCGGAAATGTTTTGATTATCTGCTTAATAGTGCGGCGTTTTCCTAGTCGGCGGGCAATAAATAGCCGCAAAATGGTCGGGTCTCGGAATCTCACCGACTTCATGTGAAACGAACCCAATGGTACTCCTGTACGCTCGAACAGGCCCGCAAGTGAATCATAAAGCTGCCAAGGACTCGATGTCACATAGTGAAAATCGGCCCCTTGTTGCTGCCATTGTTGGTACAGTTCCACAATACCAGGTATTGTTTGAAACTCTTTTAAAAAGGTGTTATTGAGCATCGCCCGCTTGGAAGAAACATCGGTATGTTTGACCGTATCATCAATATCCGAGATGATCGAAATTCCTTCCGACTGGATCGGTTGCACGTTTCCGAGGAACTTTTGCGGTTGATGGTCTGGAGCAACCACGCTGAAATGCACCGTTTTTCCATCTTCCGACTGCCTTACTAGACGCTCGGTTTCGTTCACAGAAATCTTGATTTTACCGTTGAATTGGCCGTTTTTCTTCGTTTTCTTTTTCAACCGATAGATGTTGTCACCAATCCGTACCGCAATTTGCTTGCCTGCGTGTTGGTGAACGACAAATCCGTGGATATGCTTTTTAAAGACTTCAGATTCCAAGTCTTCTGGGCTCGCCTGCATGATCCGGGCCAGTAATTGCAGCAATATCTTACGAGAAAAATTATGGGGGACTGTTTCAAACACGCAGCCATGGATGTTTAACATCCAATGCTTGCCATCAGGCGCAAGATGAGCCATGGTTGGATAGACCACCACCGATTCATCTTGGGTTATATTGGAAACTGCGGTCTCGTCTAACTGCATTTTTACTGTGCGCGGTGCCTAACGATGTAGGAGTTGGCTCTTCTAGTGATAGCTGTGGATCTCATTGATAAATGATAAGATCAAGATTGCATTCTACCCGATAGTTCACGCCTGTTGGAACCAGCAAGACAAGAGAATTATCGTTGGAATTGCGACAAATCAAATAGTATTTCGTCGAGAATGGATCAACCTTTGTGGTTGATGCCAAAAAATTCAATCATTGTCATCAGGGTTCAAGCCGATAAAATCGTGATACTCACCCAGGCTTGTGTAAACCAGTCTGATTTGATGCGATCTCTTAGAAGTTGTAACGGTTCGGCCAGGAAAGTAATTCACTGCATGTCAAAAGAAAATGAGAATCCAATTTGGACATGGAGTGCCACGCAGGTTGCCAAAGCGATAAAAGATCGCAAGATTACCGCTAAAGAGGCCGTTTGTGCTTCGATTCAACGCATTGAACAGGTCAATCCAGCGATCAATGCAGTCGTCTGCACTCTGTTTGATCAGGCATTAGAAACAGCCAAGAAGATCGATGAGGGGCAACCCTGCCACGACACGAATCCGCTTTTAGGGGTTCCGATCAGCATTAAAGAGTGCTTCTTTCACGAAGGAACGGTCTCAACCATTGGGTTAGACAAACCCGTTCAGCCTCATTCAACAGATGGGCTGCCAGTTGCCCTTTTGAAAAAAGCGGGCGCTATCCCGGTCGGAATTACGAACGTGCCCCAGTTAATGATTGTCCACGATACCAAGAATCCAGTGTATGGTCGAACAAGAAATCCTTGGAGCCTTGAACATTCTGTCGGGGGCAGTAGCGGCGGAGAAGCGGCCTCTGTCGCAGCGGGTTGCTCTGCAATAGGGTTAGGCAGTGATCTGGGGGGAAGCATCCGCATTCCCGCACATTTCTGTGGAGTTCATGGCTTAAAGCCCACCAACATGCGAATCACCAAGCAAGGTTCCTTCGATAACTTGCGGGGCATGCGAAGTGTGCAATTTCAACCGGGTCCACTGGCCCGGCATACTGAAGACCTCGCGTTATTTTTCAAGGCCTTTCAGCAGAATCCCAACAATTGGAACTCTGGTGATGTTGCTCCCGGAGAATGGGGCGATTATCAGGAAATCGATCTCTTGCAATTGAAAATTGGTTATTGGGAAGATGACGAGTATTTCACGCCTTGCCCTGCAATTCGACGTGTTGTGCGTGAATCGGTGAAGTTTCTCGAAGACTCTGGAGCTCAAGTCGTTGCTCTCGATCCACCGAAAATGCTGCAAGCATTGAAGCACTACTTCGCGGTGGTAAGTGCCGATGGTGGTGCCGACTTTCGACGTTTATTATCTGGCAGCACGCCCGATGCCGAAGTCGCTCGCTTAGTCAAACTAGCCCGTACCCCTCGCTGGTTGAGGCCCGCTCTTGCGATTTTGCTTCGCTGGCGCGGAGAAGCAAAATTGGCCGAGTTGTTTTTATCCGCTGGCCCGAGAAGTACCGATGCCCACTGGCAGTCAGATTATGCGGCAGAAGAATTTCGGCAAGACTACTTTGAGCAGTTGAACCAGGCCGAGATTGATGTCATGATCTGCCCACCTCATGCCCTGCCTGCGTTTCAGCCAGATCGATCGGTCGATCTCATGCCGGCCGCTAGTTACGCATTTTTCTTCAATCTACTCGGGGTTCCCTGCGGCAATCTCGCATGCTCTCGTGTGAAGTCGGATGAACTTTCGGACAGAAAGAAGTCAAGTGACCCAGTGTTTCAGAAAGCGATAGAGTGCGAACAAGCCAGTACAGGGCTACCTGTTTCAGTGCAAGTGGCAGGCAAGCCATGGCGAGAAGATCAAGTATTAGCAGTGATGAACTATTTAGAGAAGCAGTTTCGCAAGCAGGATACTTACCCCGATATCACGAAGCTGCCAATTTGAGGCCCTTGGTTTTGGTAGGGAACTATCTCTCAGACCTGTATCGAGTTCTAGCCCAAGTTACGCTATCATTTAACTTAATTATACGGATGAAAAACAAAAATAACACGGATTGATATATGCCCACTGAGACACGGAAAGTTAGCCCTGGCCCTACGAAGACTTCAGTTCTTACGGACACTGGTCAGGTGCTGCAAGTTCCTAAACACTGGAAGTTGTTGCCCCCAGGCGATGCTGGTTTAACACGAAGAGTGAAAGCGAGTGGCCCTACTTGGACTGTGCAGGAAAAACGAGGCCGCCGGACTTTCTCTCAAGGAGTTTGGGCACCTGCCGAACAGATAGACGCCCATCTTGCCAAACTTGAAGCAGAACGAGCGACGCCAGCCTATGCCAAACGTCGTCAGGCCGATGCCAACCGTCGAGAGCAAAAACAGACCGATTACGTCAAAGAGTTTCGCTCGGAAGTCATTCAGTTTTTTGCTTTTGATCCTCAATATGCGGCCATTGCTTTTCAAATGGCCGATGCCGTAACAAAACATGCCACGCCTGTGGGAAGTGGAACCGTAGCCCGCACGCAGCGAATTCCAGTTCAAAAGAGAGCCGAATCGGCGGTGATCGCATGGTTGCGTCATCAAACCACGGCCTACGACGACATGAAAATTGCACGTATCAAGGGAAAACGGCGTGAAGTACGTCAAATGCTTGCTCAGCAATCGAGAGTGCTTCTAAAAGCCTATCGCAGTGGAGAATCGATTGACGCTGAATTATGTCCGCTACGACAAGCTTTACGAAGCCAGAGCGTGTATAATGCAAAAACAGCTTAATTGAATCAATGTCCGTATCGTACAGGAACGCCAGCACGTGAATCATCGATCGCCCCGCCTACTAATTACTGTGTGCATCATCCTGACGTGCTCAGTTCGGTTATTTGCTGAAGACGCGAGCGAAGCTGCCAAACCAGTAAAAAAACTGATCCTGCCTGGCGAGTCATTTTTGGTCGAAGGTCGCCCGGCCTTCATTATGTGGCCAGCCAAGGAGAAACGGCAAAATCCTCAACCATGGATTATGTACGCTCCGACATTGCCAGCGTACCCTGATCGTCACGAAAAATGGATGCACCAACAGTTTGTAGATGCGGGTATCGCGGTTGCCGGAATTGATGTCGGTGAAGCACATGGCAGCCCTACAAGTCAGAAACTATTCACCGCTTTGTATCAAGAACTGACACTGAATCACGGTTTTGCGAAGAAAGTCTGTTTGTTCGGTCGCAGCCGCGGAGGATTATGGTGCAGCAGTTGGGCCGTGAATCATCCAGAAAAACTTTCCGGTTTTATCGGCATCTACCCCGTCTTCGATATCCGCACGTATCCAAAATTAAGCAGAGCGGCACCCGCTTATGGATTAACGCTAGAACAGCTAGAGGCATCTCTTGATCAACATAACCCTATTGCTCGGATGAACATTCTTGCGAAAGCAAAAATACCGATGATGATCATCCATGGAGAGATCGACAAAGTGGTGCCAATCAAAGAGAACTCCGGCACCGTAGAAAAACTTTACCAACAGGCTGGCAACGAAGATGCGATCAAGCTAATCCGTGTCGCAGATCAAGGTCACAATTTCTGGCCAGGATTTTTTAATAACCAGCCGCTGGTTGACTTTGCCATCAAACATGCCAAAGCTGGTGCAGAAGCCGGCAGTGGACAATAGCTCCAAAGCTACCCTTCCCTTATTGAATCAATGTAAACCGTCTCTCCTACCCTCAGAGGCATCTAAAAATATGCGTACTCTGTTACTTCAACTCGCCACTGGTTTACTGGTAATTTCTATTTCCAGTAGGTCAATCCAAGCAGAACCAACCAGTGCGGAGCATTTTGATCAACAAATCGCTCCGCTATTGGCCCAAAAGTGCTTGAGTTGCCACAACGATACCGAGTTAAAAGGGGAATTAAACCTCGCATCTAAAACCTCCGCCATGCAAGGTGGCGAGTCTGGTGAAGTCATTGTGCCTGGTGATCTGAGTGCCAGTTTACTTTGGGAATATATCGACTCCGACGAGATGCCGCCGAAGGAACCATTACTAGCTGAAGAGAAGAAGCGACTAAAACAGTGGATTGCCTCAGGTGCAGCATGGGGAACCGAGAAAATCGATCCCTTTCGATTCACCACCGAAGACCGAGCAGGCTACAACTGGTGGTCTCTACAGCCGCTTTCCAACAATCAAGCACCCAGTGAAACTGCGAACCCAATTGATGCGTTTATTTACAAACGCCTGAAACTTGCAGGGCTGTCACCATCAGTAGAAGCCGATAAGCGGACGTTGATTCGCCGGTTGTCGTTTGACCTTTTAGGCTTGCCCCCAACGCCTGAGCAAATCGACACGTTCTTGTCTGATTACTCGGAAGATGCTTACGAGAAGCTGGTTGACCGAACACTTCAGTCACCCCATTATGGCGAACGCTGGGCCCGGCATTGGTTAGACATTGTACGTTTCGGCGAAAGCAACGGATTTGAATACGATCAACCGCGTGATAATGCTTGGCATTATCGAAATTGGGTGATCGATGCGTTGAATCAAGACATGCCCTACGATGAGTTCGTGCAACTGCAATTGGCGGGCGATGTGCTACACCCCAAAGATCCACAAGCGATTGCCGCCGCCGGTTTTTTGGTAGCAGGGGCACATAACACGACGCTACCTTCTAGCCAAAAGATGCGAATGACCATGGCTCAAGATGAACTGGAAGACTTGGTCGGCGTGGTCGGGCAAACTTTCTTAGGGCTCACTGTGGGCTGTGCTCGCTGTCATGATCACAAGTTTGATCCTATCTCGCAGAAAGAATACTACCAGTTTGCGGCAAATCTTACCGGAGTAAAGCATGGCGAACGATCGATCCCCAGACTGCCATCGCCTGATCAACAGCAAAGAGTGCTGGAGATCGATGCCAGCCTCGCTTCCTTACGCAAAGAAATCGAAGGCATCGAGCAACCTCTCCGTTCAACGATTCTAGCGGATCGTAAAAATGGCAAGTTGAATGCACCTGAACCACCTGCCAGTTATGCAAGCTGGGAATTCAATGACGATCTGAACGATACCAATGGGAAATTACAAGCCAAGTTAAACGGTGGTGCCAAATTAGAAAACGGTTCTATCGTAGTCGATGGCAAATCGGCCTATGTTGAAACCGCGACGATTCCCATCGCTATTGAAGAAAAGACTCTCGAAGCTTGGGTTCAGCTTGATAATCTGGATCAACGAGGCGGCGGGGTAATCAGCATTCAAACCACCAATGGCACTACCTTTGATGCGATTGTATTTGGCGAGAAAGAACCAAAGAAATGGATGGCCGGCAGCAATGGCTTTGTACGGACCGAATCTTTTGCTGGCGAAGAGGAAAAAGAGGCCACGTCCCGTTCCGTTCATATAGCGATTGTCTACACCAAAGATGGAATGATCACCGCCTATCGAGAAGGCAAGCCTTATGGCAAGCCGTATAAATCAAAAGGTTTGCAAAAGTTTGAAGCGGGCTCAGCCCAAATAATATTTGGTTTGCGACACGGATCAGCCGGTGGTAACAAGATGCTCAGCGGGAAGATTCAACGAGCTCAGTTTTATAATCGAGCACTTTCGGCTGAAGAAGTCGCCGCTTCTGCTGGCGTGGCAGATAGCAACTATATTTCACCTAAGCAGTTGCTCATACAAATGCCAAAACCGATTCGCAATCAGTTTACAGCGATGCAAGCGGAACTGAAAAAAATGTTGGCCGAGAAAAAAGCGTTGACCAATATTCCTCCGCTGAAAATGTACACTTCTGTTTCCAGTGATCCTGGCGTGACGAAACTGCTGCGACGCGGGAGTGTTGCTGATCCAGGTGAAACGGTTTCTCCGAATGGCTTATCGGCAGTGCCAGGCATTGCCGCCGATTTCAACTTAAAACCTGATGCCATTGATGCGGATCGACGTAAAAAACTAGCAGAGTGGATCACTAGTCGAGAAAACCCACTGTTTGCTAGAGTCATTGTCAATCGACTCTGGCACTACCATTTCGGGCAAGGGTTGGTTTCAACACCCAGTGATTTTGGATTTAATGGCGGCACACTCAGCCATCCTGAACTTCTAGATTGGCTGGCGAAGGCGTTAAAAGATAACGATTATCGATTGAAATCAATCCATCGTTTAATCGTCACTTCGGCCACTTACCGACAATCGTCAAAGCCCAACTCCAAGGCCGAAGAACTGGATGCCGATAATCTATTACTGTGGAGGAAATCACCGAAACGATTAGAGGCCGAGGCCATTCGAGATGCCACGCTGATGGTTTCGAATCAACTCAATCCAGAAATCGGCGGCAAAGGCTACCGTGATGTGCGGCATTTTAGTTTTAAGGGAAGCAATTTCTATGAGAACCTGACAGAAACAGGAACTGAAAAACGACGTCGGACCATCTATCGATTTTCACCTCGCGGAGGCCGTAATCCGTTCCTCGATACGTTTGATTGCCCCGATCCATCGACCACGACCCCACAGCGGGCCAACACCACGACACCACTACAGGCATTGACCCTGATGAACAACGGGCTGATCTTTCAGATGGCCGATTCCTTGTCAAAACGAGTCACCGAATCATCCGGAGACGACATCCCCAAACAAGTTGCACTTGTGTATCAACTGGCTTACGGTCGAAACGCAGACAAAGAAGAGACCGAAATAGCAACTGATTTTGTCAAAGAGCAAGGGCTGCCAGCATTTTGCCGAGTGATATTTAACAGCAATGAATTTGTTTTCGTGCAGTAAGAACTTAGATGAGAAATTTCATGGATAACAAACTCAACGAACCACAGCCAACGAGGCGAGATTTTCTCAATTTCTCAACGGCCTCACTCACAGGCACCGCACTGGCTTCGCTGCTGATGGGTGACAGTATCGCATCGGCGGCGCCAGTAGTCAGCACCGCGAAAGATGCCCCGCCCCATCATCCAGCGAAGGCCAAGCGTGTCGTTCACATTTGTTTGTGTGGCGGCATGAGCCATCTCGATTCGTTTGACTACAAGCCAGAGCTTGAAAAATTTCATGGCAAGTCATTAAACGCAGAAGAAAAACCGGAAACCTTTTTTAACAAGATTGGGCTAATTCGGAAAAACGACTGGGAGTTCAAGCAACGGGGCGAAAGCGGACTTTGGGTCTCTGACCTATTTCCACATATGGCGGAAGTTGCTGATGAACTGACCGTGATCAAATCGATGGTTGCCGAATCGGCCAATCACACGCCGGCAACTTTTGAACAAAACACAGGTTTTCGCCTGAATGGATTTCCCGTCATGGGCTCTTGGGCATCGTATGGACTGGGCTGTGAAACGGATGAACTACCATCGTATGTGGTGTTGCCCGATTCACGTGGATTTCCGGCTGGCGGCACAATTAATTGGTCGAACGGATTTCTACCGGCCCAACATCAAGGCGTCGCCTTTCAATCGAAAGGGCCACCGATCCGTGATCTTTTCCCTGAACAAGAGATTGGAGCGACGCARGAACTGGCCAGYCGAAAACTRCTCKCRCAACTCAATGCCAGTCATCTMGCGAAGAMCGGAAGTGATGACACATTAATTGCMCGCATGCGGTCGTATGAACTSGCYGCAAAGATGCAATTRGCMGTTCCCAATGTGACCGACTTATCGCAAGAGACGCAKKCAACGCGAGAAATGTATGGCCTCGACAATGAAGAGACYGCTGATTTYGGMAAYCGCTGTTTGCTGACACGTCGTTTACTWGARCARGGSGTACGCTTTGTACAATTGTTCTCCGGCGGTTCMTTTGGWTCGCCMCGWATCAACTGGGATGGSCACGAAGATGTGAAGAARAATCATACMCGWGAAGCTGGCCGATTAGATCARCCAGTAGCGGCGTTGCTCAAAGACTTACGCCARCGCGGCATGYTAGACGACACSCTGGTATTATTCACYACCGAATTTGGACGCACGCCATTCACRCARTCTTCGGCYGACAAAGTCGGMACKGGTCGTGATCACAAYATGTATGGATTCACCATYYTAATGGCAGGCGCYGGTTTGAAGCCCGGCATGGCGTATGGCAGCACCGATGAGATYGGCTGGAARTCAGTYATCAATCCYGTTCACTGGCACGRCTACCACGCCACCGTAYTGCATCTAYTGGGCATCAAYCACGAACGCCTGACSTATTATCACAATGGAATCAACCGCCGATTAACGAATGTCCATGGCAGTGTGATTCAAGATATTCTTAGTTGATTAATTCCTTTATTTGACATTTAGAGGAAGATGGGTTATTCTAATAATTCGGTGAGGGAGCTATTTCCTTGCCAAACATCTAAAATGTTTCCAAATGCCTGCTTTGCATATATCGCATTAAGCTACCTTCTCTCTTGGCAGATTGAAGGACTGGAATTTTCGCCAATTCCCGCCCGCCCTTCAAAGCTCAAGCCATGTATCGAATTCTTCTTGCGACTCTTGTTTGCGCATCGATCAACTCTCTTGCAAATGCCAAAGAACCAACTGCTGAAGATCTTCAGTTTTTTGAAGCGAAGATTCGACCTATTTTGGTCCAGCACTGTTATGAGTGCCATTCTAACGAGGCCCTGCTTAACGATCAGTTAGAGAGTGAACTGCTGCTTGACACGCAAGCGGGAATTCGCAAAGGTGGCGAAAGCGGCCCAGCAGTCGTTCCTGGTGACCTTGAAACGAGTTTATTGATTAAAGCGATCCGGCATGATTCATTCAATATGCCCCCTGACACCAAACTTGCACCAGAGATTATTGCCGATTTTACAAAATGGGTAGAAATGGGCGCGCCTGATCCACGAGATGGAGAAGCGACTGATCTTGCTAAAAAAGAAATCGACATCGATGCTGGTCGCAATTTCTGGGCTTTCCAGCCACTACAGCAATCCAAGCCTCATGCTGATTTAAATTCGCCTTGGATTCGTACAGATATTGATCGTTTTATTTATTCCTCACTTAAAGAAAACAAACTTGAACCCAATCAAGAAGCAAGTCGCCGTACATTAATACGCAGGGCTTACTTTGACTTGTGGGGGCTGCCTCCGGAACCAGCCGACGTGGAAGCATTCATCAACGACCCAGCGCCCGATGCATACGAAAAATTAGTCGATCGGCTTCTGGCTGGTCAACACTATGGTGAACGGTGGGCCAGACACTGGCTTGACCTGGCACGCTTTGCAGAGAGCAACGGGTATGCGTTCGATAAAGATAGGGCAGCCGCCTTTCATTATCGAGACTTTGTAATCAAAGCCCTTAATCAAGATATGCCCTACGATGAATTCGTTCGCTTGCAAATTGCTGGCGATCAGATTGCACCTAACGATTTTCAATCGCAAGCCGCAACCGGTTTTTTAGCAGCCGGAACCTTCACTTCACAGCAAACTCAAAAAGAGCGTGAGCGGAGTCGATACGAACAATTGGATGATGTCGTAGGCACCATTGGCACCTCAATGCTGGGGCTCACCATTGGTTGTGCTCGTTGCCATGACCACAAGTTTGATCCCTTGCCCACGCGGGATTATTATCGGTTTACGGCCTGTTTTGCAGAAACCGGGTTTCAAGATTTTGATTATGACCCTGACCCAGTTGGTACAAAAGCGACGAAAGATAAATTCGACGCTGCCCACAAACCATTCACTGATGCCCGGGTGAGTTTTGAAAATTCTGAATTGACCAATCGGCTCAATGAGTGGTTGAAGTCTGACGCCGATCCACCTTCGAGTGAAAAACTTGGCGTTTGGCAAACCATCGGCCCTTTTGCAGCGGCCGACTTTAAAAAGGCATATAACGAAGCCTTTGCACCGGAAAAGAAAATCGACCTGAAAGCAACTTATGACAAACTGAAATGGACCCCCAAACCAGATTGGGCTGACGGGGAAATCCATAATAAGTTTAGTGGCGATAACAGTGCTAACTATTTGTACCGCACAATCGAAGTTGCTCAAAAAGGGCCGCTAGAAATATCATTAGGCCGTGACGATGCAATCAAAGTGTTTCTCAATGGCAAGCAAGTCCTCGCCAAAGAGGTGACAGGCGGCGTAGCAGCCGATCAAGACAAAGTCACCTTGCAACTCAAGGCAGGCAGCAACGATCTATTGATTAAAATCGTGAATGCCGGTGGACCTTCAGGGTTTTATTTTAGTACCAAGTTAGTCATTCCCAAAAACATTCAAACCATTATTGATATTGCAGCAGACAAGCGTAACGACAAACAAAAACAAGCACTGTTGAAATGGTATGCCCCGCGAGATGTTGATTGGGCCAAATTAAATGAAGCCGAACAAGAACACCTCAAACAGCTGCCTAAGCCCGATATTACCAAAATCTATGCTTCAAGAAAAAATGGGGTGACTTATAATTTTGGTGCTGATACACGTAAGGTCTACTTTCTTGCACGAGGCAACTCCAACGCAAAGAAAGGACTAGCAACTCCAGGTTTCTTACGTGTACTAACGGCAAGTGATCAGACTGAAAAAGATTGGTTAACCGCAAACAATTCTGATGCAGAAAAACCAGCACAGCTACCCCCACGAGTGGCATTGGCTGAATGGATGACAGACGATCAACAAGGGGCCGGTAATTTGTTGGCTCGTGTGATTGTTAATCGTCTTTGGCAGCACCACATGGGGCGAGGCATTGTCGCAACTCCAAGCGACTTCGGTACCCAAGGTGCGGCTCCCACGCACCCTGAACTGCTTGACTATTTAGCAAGCGAACTCATTAAAAATGATTGGAAGCTCAAACCCATTCACCAATTAATTATGAAGAGTGCCGTTTATCGCCAGTCGGGTGAAAACAATGAGCTTGCCGCCAAAACAGATATCAGTAATCAACTCTGGTGGAGAAGAGGGGCAACACGCCTAGAGGCCGAGGTGATTCGTGATACGTTACTTTCGGTAAGTGGATCTCTAGACAAAACAATGTTTGGCAAAGGCTCACTTGATCAAACAAATCCTCGACGAAGTATCTACTTAACAGTCAAGCGATCCAACTTGATTCCCATCCTGCAATTGTTCGATGCACCCGATTCGATTCAAAGCATCGGGCATCGTGATGTGACGACCGTTCCACCTCAGGCGCTTGCATTAATGAACTCACCACTGGTAAGAAAGTTGGCTGAGAAATTCGCCAAACGAATTCGCCCAACACCCAAATCGACCCCCGAGCAAGTTGTTGAGCAGGCCTATTCTTTAGCGTTATCTCGGAAACCTTCCAATACTGAAAAAGAACAAATGGTTGAATTCATTACAACTCAGGCTTCTTCTTACGGTAAAGACGAACCAGCCATGAGCAAAGCGGTTGTTGATTACTGTCAGTTGATGCTGTGTTTAAATGAATTTCTCTTCATTGATTAATTAGAGTAACTACCAGGACTACCAATTATGTCACAAGATAATTTTGATTTTCAATCACGTCGATCATTTCTCCGAAATGCTGGATTAGGGTGTGGGTCACTAGCGCTTACCAGTTTGTTAGCCGATGAAGGTTTACTTTCAACTGCAAATGCGGCCGAAGCTCCTCGGTTAATGCAGCCCAGGGCACCGCATTTTGCACCCAAAGCCAAATCGGTGATTTGGTTATTCATGCCTGGCAGCCCTTCTCAGGTCGACACTTTTGACTATAAGCCTGAGCTGCAAAAACGGGATGGGCAGAAGTTAGAAGGCGCTGATCCAAAAACCGGCTTCTTTACCACCAGCGGGAAGTTGCTAAAGTCTCCATTTAAATTCAATCAGCATGGAGAATCGGGTGCTTGGGTTTCGGAAGTATTTCCGAATATGGCCCAGCATGTAGACGACATGGCGATCATGCATTCTTGTTTCTCGCTATCCAATAATCACACGCCCGCCATGTTAGAGATGAACTCGGGCATGTTCCTGCAAGGTCGCCCTTGCATGGGGTCTTGGGTGACTTATGGTCTCGGTTCTGAAAATCAAAACTTACCTGGCTTTGTTGTTATGCGTGGGGCCATGCCACGTGGCGGGAAACCCATTTGGTCTCCCGGATTTTTGCCGAAAGTCTTTCAACCAACATCAATCGATGGCCGCAGCAAAACACCCATTGATAATCTGGCCAGACTCAACGGCATGACCGAACAACAGCAACGTTCACAGCTTGACATCCTTAATAAGATGAACAAACAGCATCAAGAGCTTCGACCACACGAAGCGGATCTGGCTGCTAGACTTGAGTCGTTTGAGTTAGCCTATCGAATGCAAGCGGCTGCACCAGAGGCATTGGATATTAGCAAAGAAACCGAAGCAACGCATAAAGCGTACGGTGTTGATCAAAAAGAGACTGAATTGGTCGCCAAGCAATGTATTTCGGCCCGTCGTTTGATCGAACGAGGAGTTCGGTTTGTTCAACTTTATGCTGGCACCAATGGTGGTGCAGGTGGTGTGGCAGATGTTCCATGGGACGGTCACAGCGATATTGGTATCAATCATCGCATTGCAGCAAAAAGTGTCGATCAGCCGATTGGAGCACTGTTGGCCGATTTAAAGGATCGCGGCATGCTTGATGAAACGCTTGTTGTATGGGGAGGAGAGTTTGGCCGCACGTCAGACTCCCAAGGCTCACTAGGACGTGATCACAACCCACATGCCTTCACCATGTGGATGGCAGGCGGCGGCATCAAAGGTGGTATCCGGTATGGCGCTAGCGACGAATTTGGTTACAAGGCCGTGGAAAAACGCCTGGGAGTCAATGATCTTCATGCCACCATTCTGCACTTGTTAGGGATTGATCATATGAAACTCACTTATCGATTCAATGGTCGAGATTTTCGACTGACCGATGTGGCTGGCGAAGTCGTTCATGAGTTGCTGGCTTAATCTCAGAACACAATACGCATGGCAAGGTAGGGCGCCAGTTGAAACAAAAAGATACTCAGCTTAAAGAATGCCATGCCTCCATAGTGGATGGCATCAAAGGTTTCTACCGATATTTTGAACCACTTAGAGTGGATTTGGTAAACAAAATCATGGGCAAACACAATCATGATAAACCAATAAAATAAGAAACCGATGCTGATCAACGAGGACCATCCAAAAATTGCCCGGATTACTTCTGCGTCCATTTTTCATTCTCCCTAAGCAAAAAAAATCATTCACCAGCACATCTACGTGAGAATATATGTTTCACTTGGTTGATTGTAGCAAGTACGTTAATTGCGGACAGTTCAATTCTCTACATATATATACGAAAACCAATCGTTTAAGTTCGGACAATTCTTTCATTTCGTGTAACACCGCCGACGATTCCGGCGTTGGCGGTGCTTCAAGATCAAACTTATTCGGAACGTCGTCGGTGTGGCCGCAGCCCATTAGAGGTTACAGGGGCCAAGATTTATTGAATTCAATTGGAATTTTCAAACTAGTTTGAGCCCGTTTTTCAGGGAAAGAAATAGAAACCTCTCGAACCTCGAACCGACTACTGTCGCCCCAAGACAACATTCCGAAGACAATTAATCTAAGCCCGATACCAAAATCTTTTCGGCAGCTTCAAGGCCCAATGTGGTACGGTGTTGATTGACTTCTATGGTAATGATGCCTGCTTCCAATCGGCTTTCAACCACAGTGCCTTCACAGCCTGGCGAGAGCTGTTGCTGACTCAAGTATCGTAAGAAGTCCGTGGTTTGATCTAAGACCCTTGCTAAGCGAAATGGTTTTCCTGCTTCCCATTCGGTAAGTTTGTGACATTGTTCGGCCTGTATGGTTCCGTCCGCCTTAGGAATCGGGTCGCCGTGAGGATCAGACTTGGGATGACCCAGGTATTCATCCATGCGATCGACAAGGAGGTCGCTAACAGAGTGCTCCATGTTTTCGGCCTCTTCATGAACTTCATCCCAGGATAGGTCCAAGGTTTTTACCAAAAAAAGCTCAATTAGCCGATGGCGGCGCAGAACCCTTAATGCCAGAATTCTTCCTGGGTCAGAAAGAGAAACACCTTCGTACTTGGTATAACTGGCAAGACCGGTTTCACCCAATGTCTTGAGCATACTGGTCACTGTGCCGGGAGAAACCGACAAAGCCGTAGCCAGTTCTCCGGTGCTAACCGCCTTTTTTTCAGTGCGAGCCGCTATTTGATAAATGGCTTTCACGTAGTTTTCAATAGTTAAACTAGGCACAAGTGGGTTCTCAAGTCTTAGGGTCTAGAAGCTAATGCCAATCAGGCAAAATCGTATTCTACGACTTTCAAGGCACTATCACAATTCTGCTGAACCTAGAAAATTCAAAAGAGATAAGTCCGTCTGTCCTGAGTGTGTTCTTGCGTGAACGCGCATTTACTGGCATGATTACGTGTTTGGCGATTGATTCAATACTGTTTGTCCAACCTGGAGCCCGCTGTGAACTTAAATTGTATGGCACTGCAACATGCACAAAAATTGCTTAGTGATCCATGCAAATTCAATGCTCAAGTATCGCAATCCGCCTCAGGCACACATCTGATTGACTTGGGAGTTCAAGCACACGGTGGGCTCGCAGCCGGTAAACTTCTTGCAGAAGCCTGCCTTTCAGGGCTCGGCGAGGTCAACTTTGTGCCCACGCAACTAGCTGGCGTACAGACCAGCGTGACTGTGGCGACAGATCATCCTGTGCAAGCTTGCATGGGTTCACAGTATGCTGGCTGGCAAATATCCATCGACAAGTTTTTTGGCATGGGCTCTGGCCCGATGCGTTTGCTGGCAAAAAAAGAGCCGCTGATTAAAGAGCTCCAAATCAATGATACATCAGACGTAGCAGTCGGTATCTTGGAAACGGCCCAAATCCCATGTGACAAAGTTTGCACACAAATCGCCGAACAATGTGGCGTGTCGCCAGAAAAACTTTATCTGCTGGTCGCCAAAACATCCAGCTTGGCAGGCCACATTCAAATAGTGGCACGTAGTGTTGAAACCGCGATGCACAAGCTGCATGAACTGAAGTTTGATATCAACCAAGTGAAGTCAGGTTTCGCCAGTGCTCCGCTGCCTCCTATTTCAGCCGATGACGTGGTGGGAATCGGGAGAACGAACGATGCCATTTTATATGGCGGTCAAGTCACTTTATGGGTGGATGCCGAAGATCAATTGATCGAAGAGATTGGCCCGCAGCTTCCAAGTTCCGCTTCGGCCATGTATGGCAAGCCGTTTGAAACAATTTTGCGAGAAGCCAAGTTTGACTTCTATAAAATTGATCCGTTGCTATTTAGCCCTGCTAAAATTCAATTGGCCAGTCTTCGCACTGGCAGAAGCTGGACGTTTGGGGAAGTGAACGAAAAGATTCTTGATGCTTCCTTCCAAGGGAACATCTAAGCAGTTCCATTTTGCTGCTGGCAATCGAGTCGAAATACAGAAGGAATCTTGTTAGTGAATATCGGCGTTCTGACCAACCCCGGCAGTTGGTACTTTCAAGATCTACAACGAGCGGCCCAGCAAGTGTCGGGGTCACAGCCGGTTTCGATTCAAGCGTTGGACTTTGCTCAACTATCGACCCGCTTGAAAAGTAGTGGCGAGATCGTTTCCTGTGAATCACAATCACTTCATGCGTTCGATGCAGTGTTAGTCAGAACGATGCCACTGGGTTCGCTTGAACAAATGATCTTTCGCATGGACGCTTTGGCACAATTGCACCATGCTGGAACTTTGGTCGTGAATCCTCCACGCTCGCTCGAAATCGCCATCGATAAATATCTGACCACATCCAAATTGGCAGCCCAAGGGTTTGTTGTGCCAGAGACCTGTGTCTGTCAAACCTGGAAAGCTGCGATGGCAGCCTTTGAAACTTTGGGCGGCGATGTTGTCGTCAAACCGATTTTTGGAGGCGAAGGGCGTGGACTGCTGCGCGTGCAAACCGAGGAACTGGCCGAGACGACCTTCAAAACGCTGGAACGAATCGGCTCAATTATCTATCTACAAAAATTTATTCCTCACGAAGGCCATGATATTCGGGCATTAGTCATTGGCGACAAAACTTGGGGGGTCAAGCGTAGCAATCCTAGTGACTGGCGTACCAACGTCAGCCGTGGTGGACTGGCTGAACCCTATTCACTTGGACCTGAGATAGAAGCAATCGCAAGGCAGGCATTAAACTGTTTGGGCCTGCAAATGGCAGGCGTTGATTTACTGCCCGGCACCGATGGCAAACTCTATTTGCTTGAAGTCAATGCCGTTCCAGGGTGGAAAGCCACCGCAAAAGCGTGTGAAACGGATGTCGCGAGTGAAGTGCTCAAGTATCTTAGTTCGCTTGTCAACAAGCGGAATTCCAATTAGATTAGTCAATTCGGAACACTCGATTCTTACGAACCAAAGAGACTATTTTCCATAACTAATAACCTTTTGGAATCATATTTTGAGCGCCGCTACAGAGCCATCCAATGATCTACCTACCAACAATGTGGGCTTGATGCTACGAAGTGTGGCAAATGAGCGACCAGACCAAGTGGCCGTGGCAACTCCTGGCAAAAGAAATAAGGACGGAAAACGCGAATACGACACGATCACGTTTCAGCAACTTGAGGAAGACAGTAATCTTCTAGCGGCAGGGCTGGCCGATATGGGCGTCACACCTGGCACACGACTCGCGTTATTGGTGCGGCCCAGTATTGATTTTGTGTCGTTGGTATTTGCGTTATTCAAGGTAGGCGCTGTCAGTGTACTCATAGATCCAGGCATGGGTCGCAAGAATTTATTGAAGTGCTTAGATCAAGTTGAACCGGAAGGTTTTGTGGCGATCTCAATCGTGCAAGCGGTTCGTGTTTTGATGGGCCGCAGATATTCTCAGGCCAAACAAAACGTAACGGTCGGCAAACGCTGGTTCTGGGGTGGTGAAACACTGGCAACTCTACGGGAACGTGGGAAATCGAACACGAGCTTCCGCCCGTTTGAAGCCAAACCAGATGATTCAGCAGCCATCATATTTACCACGGGAAGCACTGGCCCGCCCAAAGGCGTGCTGTTTCGTCATGAAGGCTTTGTGCAACAAGTTTATCAGATTCGAGATCGCTATAACATTCAACCGGGCGAAGTCGACTTGCCCGGTTTTCCGCTGTTTGGTTTATTCAATTCTGCGATGGGTGTCACTTCGGTGATTCCTGACATGGACCCTAGTCGGCCGGCTCAGATTGATCCACGCAATGTGATCGAAGCGGTCTACGATTGGAACATCACGCAAGCATTTGGTTCGCCTGCGATTTGGAATAAAGTAGGACTCTACTGTGAAGAGCATGATGTGGCACTGCCAACACTGCGGCGGGTATTATCCGCTGGCGCACCGGTTCCACCACATGTATTACGTCGCATGAAGGCCGCCATTCATCCTGAAGGCGAACTCTACACTCCGTACGGGGCCACTGAGGCTTTGCCGGTTGCTTCCACTTCGGGCACCGAAGTTCTAAACGAAACCGAGGAACTCTCAAAGCAAGGGGGCGGAACTTGTGTCGGTAAGCGATTTTCACAGATCAATTGGAAAGTCATTCGCATTGACGACAAACCCATTGCCACGATCTCCGAGATTGAAGAATTGCCGCAAGGTGAAATTGGCGAGTTGATTGTCAGCGGGCCAGTGGTAACTCGAAAATACTACACGAGTGAAGAGGCAACCCAATTAGCAAAAATCGAGGATGGCGAAACCATCTGGCATCGTATGGGTGACGTCGGTTATCTCGATGACAAAGATCGCTTTTGGTTTTGTGGTCGCAAAACTCATCGTGTTGAAACTGCGGATGGCCCGATGTACACAATCCCTTGCGAAGCTATTGTAAACTGCCACGAGAAGATCTACCGTAGTGCGTTAGTTGGTATCGGAGAATTCGGCAATCAAGTTCCAGTTTTAATCGCAGAACCCTGGGGCCAAGAGTACCCTAATACGAAGCAAGAAATTGATGACTTATTGCAAGAGCTAAGAGAGCTTGCTGCCGGTAACCCACTGACCGAAAAAATTGAACATTTTTTACTTCACCCTTCATTTCCGGTCGATATTCGTCACAATGCCAAGATCTTTCGAGAAAAACTGTCCATCTGGGCCACAGATCGTCTCGAAAATGAATGACAGACTATAATTAAAATTCGCCGTTTTTCCCTTTGAGTCAAAGAAAAAGTAGTAAGCGATGCAATTAAGCTGCCCTCACTGTACCACCGTACTGAATATCGAATCCCCAGCAGGGACCGAGGTTCAGTGTCCCTCTTGCAGCGGGCAATTTGTTGTTCCCAACATGCCAGTTTCTGCACCTGCCCCGGGTGTTGTAACCCAACAAGCGGCCAGTCAGGTAAATACAGAGGCTGAAAATCCAGAAGAAGGTGCAGAAGAAGGTGCAGAAGAGTCGGGTCGTGAGATTCCTTGGAAGAAATTTGAAAAAATCGGCTACACGGTTCTATTTTCTGTGATCTCAGGTGCCTCAATCTTTATCGTGATCTACTTTTTCATTAACTCATTTAATCCAACCGAAGAGGGCTCGCCTGAGGTCGTTTATAACGAAACTCCCAATGCAGCCAGCCAAATTCAAAATGTGATGGCAGCCGATGAAGCGGGGGAGATCGATATCACTTGGGTCAATGCGAGCCGAGAAGGGGGCAAAATACGATCAGCAATCAAAGATGGTTTTCGGGTTCGAGTCACCAATGTTGAATGGGGCGAAGTGCGTGGCAAAGATGCGACCGGAGCTCTTGTGACCTCAGAACGACCTTATATCATCATCTTTCTAAAGACCGCCAACCGTTCATATAAAACCAAACAGTTTAAAAGCTGGTATGGAAATCAGTTCGATACTCCGGCAGGACCAAGAACGGCACAACTCTCGAACGATAATAAAGATATTTTCTATCCCATGATTTTTGACGACATCAAAACTCTCCAATTTCATACCGCAGAGAAATTATTCCAACCTCAAGAAGAATCGACCGATGCCATCGTGTTTGACGTGCCTGAAGACTTTGACCCAGCTGCGATTGAAAACCTCTATCTCGATCTGCCTTGTCAAGCCATCGGCACCGGCGGTTCTTTCCGCTTCAGAATTCCCAACTCCATGATCCAAGGCAATTAATTCAAGGTCAACATACAAAGTGAAAGCTCTAGTGACCGGTGGCGGTGGATTCTTAGGCCGGTATATCGTCGAACAACTGCTGGCACGCGGTGACGAAGTTCGCGTGCTAGGTCGTCGCAAGTACGATGATCTGGTAGAAGCGGGTGTCGAGTGCATCCAAGGCGATGTTTCAGATAAGTCAGTCGTGATGCAGGCATGCGAAGGCCAAGAAGTAGTTTTTCATACCGCTGCGATCGCAGGCATTTGGGGACGCTGGGAAGATTATCACCGCATCAACACCTTGGGCACTTCCAACGTGATCGATGCTTGCAAGGCCAACCAAGTATCCAAGCTGGTTTATACTAGTAGCCCTAGTGTTACTTTTGATGGGTCGGATCAAAATGGAATTGACGAGTCGGTCCCATATCCAACCCGATGGTTAAGCCATTATCCTCGTAGCAAGGCGATTGCAGAGCAGGAAGTGTTAGGCGTGAATCAAGCTGGTGATTTGGCAACCTGTGCGTTACGCCCGCATTTAATCTGGGGCCCTAGAGACACCCATTTGATTCCACGACTGTTAGAACGGGCAAAACAGGGGAAACTGCGAATCATTGGTTCAGGAGAGAACTTAGTCGACATGATTTATGTTGAAAATGCGGCATCTGCACATATTCAAGCGTCGGATGCCTTATCTCCAGATTCTCCAGTAGCCGGCAAGGCTTATTTTATTAGTCAAGGGAAACCCGTAAATTGCTGGGATTGGATCAACGATATTCTGGAACTGGCCAAAATTCCCAAACTTCGTCGAAAAGTGCCAGCAAAACTTGCCTATCTAGCGGGTGGTACCTTAGAGGGAGTTTACCGAATTGCCCAGATTTTTGACCGAGAACCCCGAATGACCCGGTTTCTTGCGGCTCAATTATCGACAAATCACTATTTTGATATCTCCAATGCCCAAAACGACTTCGGTTACCAGACAGCGATTAGTACGGAAGAGGGGATGGACCGATTAGGCCAATGGATCCAAAGTCGTCAATGAATCAGCTCTTTCTAGCTCAGATTCGGCCTTTCAAGCCGGGCGGTTACTTGTCAATAAGCGTGTAAATCGGTAGCCTGGATGGTTTCGATAAACTCTCTAGACGAGCTCTATGACTGCGACACCCAACCAGCAACCAGATTCCGAGCGTATCGTGATCACCGGTATCGGACTCACGGCCCCAAACGGTAATTCGATTACCGAATACCGAAGTGCGCTTCTAGCTGGAAAAAGCGGGGTCTCAAACTATAATATCCGCTACATTGGCGATACATTTGCCGGTGTCTGTGACTTCGAAGCCACCCGTCATCAAAAGAAACGCGATATTCGCCGTGGCACACGAGCCGGCAGTGTAGGCATTTACTGCGCTGGCGAAGCAGTGGCCGATAGCGGAATCGACTGGGACAATACCGATACCAGCCGCGTTGGGGTCTACATTGGTGTAACAGAACACGGAAACGTCGAGACCGAGAACGAAGTTCACGAACTCAAAGGGTACGACTACGACACCAAATTCTGGTCGCATCACCATAACCCGCGAACTGTGGCGAATAACCCAGCCGGTGAAATTTGCTTGAACCGCGGAATCACCGGTCCTCATTATACAATTGGCGCTGCGTGTGCTGCCGGTAATGCAGGTTTAATCCAAGGGGCTCAAATGCTTCGCTTGGGCGAATGTGATTTGGCACTGGCCGGTGGTGTTTCCGAAAGCATTCACACCTTTGGCATTTTTGCCGGGTTCAAAAGCCAAGGCGCTTTAGCGACCCATGAGTCACCCGAAAAAGCGTCTCGCCCTTTTGATACAAATCGCAACGGGATCGTGGTTGCCGAAGGTGGCTGCATTTACACATTGGAACGCTTGAGTGATGCAAAAAAACGGGATGCAAAAATCTATGGCGAGCTCGTTGGCTATGCCATGAATACTGATGCTACCGATTTTGTACTGCCGAACCCCGACCGACAGGTTCAATGTATTGAACTGGCTTTGAAAAAAAGCGGACTCGTTGCCGAGCAAATCGACATCGTCAGCACACACGCCACGGGAACCATGCAAGGTGATATTCAAGAATGCACGGCCTTGCGAAGAGTTTTTGGTAAGTCAACCAATACATCAATCAACAATACAAAAAGCTTCATTGGCCACGCCATGGGCGCCGCAGGCTCGCTCGAATTAACAGGCAACTTGGCCGCCTTTGAAGACAAAGTGGCCCACGCAACGATCAACGTCGACGACCTTGACCCTGAATGTGCCTTGCCGGGTCTTGTCATCAACGAACCACAAGAAAAAGACAACGTGAATTACATTCTGAACAACTCGTTTGGGATGTTGGGAATTAATTCTGTGGTGATCATCGGAAAATACTAATGATGACCTGAGAGTTTCAACGAACTTCCAAACACAATCCATTCAACCATTCATATTTTGAAAATCGACCTGAGGAGAAATCCAGGAATGACACCTGACAAAATTCGAGACGAAGTCCTCGACATCCTACGTGACATTGCACCCGATGACGACATCACCGACATCGATGACGAAAAATCGTTTCGAGATCAAATTGAACTCGACAGCATGGATTTCCTCGATATTGTGATGGAACTTCGTAAACGTCATCGAGTTCAAATTCCTGAAGAAGATTATCCGCAACTAGCTTCGATGGCCAGCACGGTAGCGTACCTAGAGCCATTGATGAAAGACATGTAAGACGATGTATTCTTAGCCGATACCATGTGTCGGCTAAGAATTATCTAGTACCCTTTTAGCCGAGAACATTCCGCTTGCCACGGTGATCATTAATCATGTACGACACGATCATTATCGGCGCTGGAATGTCTGGCTTAGCAGCAGGAATTCGCTTGGCCCACTTTGGCCAAAAAGTTTGCATACTAGAACGCCATTACACCATCGGTGGGCTCAATTCTTTCTATCGCCTGGATGGCAGAGACTACGATGTTGGTTTGCATGCGGTGACCAACTATGCAGAGAAGGGTGATCGTCGCGGCCCACTCGGGCGACTGTTGCGGCAGTTACGCTTCAAGTGGGAAGAGTTCTCTCTCTCGCCTCAACTCGGTTCGCGGATTGCGTTCCCTGATACCTCGCTGGCATTTGATAATGACCTGGAATTACTCAAATCGGAAATTCGAGACAAGTTTCCAGGGCAAGAGGATGCGTTCGATAATCTACTTAGCCAGATTTTAGACTACGACGACATCAACGATGACAATTATCCAGGTTCAGCCCGTGGAATTGTGGCTGCTACGATATCTGATCCCTTGTTGATCGAAATGCTCTTTTGCCCGCTCATGTGGTATGGCAATGCCCGAGAGCATGATATGGACTGGGGGCAGTTCTGCATCATGTTCCGCAGCATCTACATGGAAGGTTTTGCCCGACCTTTCAAAGGTGTCCGCCTACTGCTGAAGAACTTGATTCGCAAATATCGAAAGCTCGGCGGCGAACTGCGACTACGTTCTGGCGTACAAAAAATCAAGATCGAAGATGGGCGCACTGTGGGCGTTGTGCTGGATGATGGCGAAGAACTGGAAGCCCGAAAAGTGGTTTCTTCGGCTGGTTATTTTGAGACGATGCGAATGTGCGAAGATTGCCAATCAGAAAAGCCATCCGAGCCAGGACGTTTGAGTTTTGTCGAAAGCATTTCGGTCATCGATAAACAACCGAAAGACGTTGGGTACCCTTCCACAATTGTTTTCTTCAACGACACCAATAAGTTTCACTGGGAAAAACCAGAAGATCAATTATGCGATATTCGCACCGGAGTGATTTGCTCGCCCAATAACTTTGCCTACCCTGCTGGCGAACAGCTCGACGAAGGCTTTATTCGCATGACGGCACTCGCAAACTTCGACCGGTGGATCAATCTATCGGAATCAGAGTACGAACGAGAAAAGATCATTTGGAATGATCGCCTGATCGAGTCGGCAGCACGATTTATCCCCGATTTTCGTCGGCATGTCAAAGCAACCGACATGTTTACGCCCAAAACGATCCAACGCTTCACATGGCACACAAACGGAGCCATTTACGGGGCACCTGATAAAAGGCTCGATGGCTCGACACATCTGCCAAATCTCTTCATCTGCGGGACAGACCAGGGATTTGTCGGTATCATAGGGGCTATCATGAGTGGCGTCAGTATTGCGAATCGCTACTTGCTTCGTGATGATGAAGAGTAAAGAAACTACAACATCAACAGACCAACACTAATTCCTAGTGAAAATTGAACCTGAGAGTTAAATAGATGCCGCGAGACTTCCTCAAAGAGACTAAAGACGAATACGATGTCATCGTAATTGGTAGCGGTTTGGCCGGGCTCACATCGGCCAACACCCTGGCACGCCAAGGTCGCTCGGTGTTGCTGTTAGAACAGCATTACAAATTAGGCGGCATGGCAACCTGGTTCAAACGACCTGGCGGTCATATCTTTGATATCTCGCTGCATGGTTTTCCTATCGGTATGATTAAAAGTTGTCGCCGATATTGGACCCAGGAGATTGCGGACTCGATTGTTCAGTTGAAAAACATTCGATTCGACAACCCGATGTTCTCGTTGACGACAACCTTTAACCGAGATGATTTCACCAAACAACTGATCGAAGACTTTCAGCTTCCGGCAGAAACAGTCAAAGCTTTCTTTGACGCAGCTCGTCAAATGAATTTCTATGATGATCGAGATGTAACCACCAGAGAATTGTTTGACCGTTTCTTCCCAGGCCGAGAAGATGTCATCCGTCTACTGATGGAGCCGATCACTTATGCGAACGGATCAACACTCGAAGACCCTGCCATTAGCTATGGCATTGTGTTTTCCAACTTTATGTCCAAAGGGGTCTTCACTTTTGAAGGTGGAACGGATCGATTGATCCACCTGATGGAAGAAGACCTGAAGAAGTCTGGCGTCGATGTCCGTATTCGTAGTGATGTACAAAAAATAGTGGTAGAAAATGGACGAGCGGCCGGCGTTGTTGTTAATGGCAAAACAATCAAAGCAAAAAGCATCGTTTCCAACGCCAACTTAAAGCTAACCATCTTCGACTTGCTTGGAGAAGAATATCTCGACAAAAGCTTTGTTGATGAAGCGAAAGAAGTTCGCCTGAACAACTCCAGCACGCAAGTCTATATGGCCATGAAAGAAGGCGAAGAGATTCCTGAAGAAACTGGCGACTTGCTGTTTAGCAGCACCGCCCCACGTTTTCAGACCGACTTGCTGTTGAGCCGAGATATCACGAGTCGGACGTATTCTTTCTACTATCCACGAACACGGCCTGAAGGGAAGCAGCGTACCCTAGTTGTTTCAAGTACCAATGCCCGGTTTGAAGACTGGGCCTCAATGCCGAAAGAGGAATACGAAGCCAGCAAACAAGACTTAATTGAAACGACCTTGGATGCCATTGATAAATATGTGCCCAACATTCGAGATCGAATCGACCACGTCGAAGCATCGACACCTGTCACGTTTGAACATTATACCAAACACGCATTTGGTTCAAGCTTTGGCACCAAGTTTGAAGGACTCGAAGTCAGTCGCAGCCTGCCAAATCAACTGCCCGGACTTTATCACGCTGGTAGTGTCGGCATTATCATGTCTGGCTGGCTCGGGGCAATCAACTACGGGGTGATTGTCTCCAACGATGTCGACGCCTACTTATTAAAACAAGCGACACCGAACCAACTTAAATCATCAGAGTAACTTCCTACTCATCAAGAACATTAATACCCAATTGATATGACCCTCGAACAAATACATGCTGCGATTCCTCACCGGGCACCGATGCTCTTGGTGGATGAAATTGTTGAGCAATCGGAAGAAAAGATCATTTGCCGAAAGACCTTTCATGAGGACGAATTCTTCGTGCAAGGGCACTACCCGGATTATCCGCTCGTGCCAGGCGTGATTCTTTGCGAAGCCGCCATGCAAACCGGCGCGATTTTGCTATCACAGTTTGTGGGTGAAGGAAGCGGCGTTCCTGTGGCGACTCGAATGAATAACATCAAGTTTCGCAAAATGGTCCGCCCTGGCGACACGATTGAGATGGAAGTCACATTAACCGAACGCATGGCCGATGCTTTCTTTATGAAAGCAAAAGTCTCGTGTAATGGCAAGGTCTCGGTTCGACTAGATTTCGCTTGCACCTTAGCCCCTAATCCAGCGGAGTAGATTGCGTGACAGATTTTATGCAACTCGCTAGCAAGACCATTGTGGTAACCGGCGTCGCTAACCGAAAAAGCATCGCCTACCACATTGCTAAAACGCTGGAAGAGTGCGGCGTGCATGTGATTTATGTGGTTCGCAGCCAAACTCGCAAAGAAAGCTTGGCCAAATTACTGGCAGATAAAGAAATCTACATTTGTGATGTTGAGCATGAAGAAGAAATTGAACAGTTAAAAGAGCAATTGTCGGCCAATCACAAGGTGATTAATGGGCTCGTTCATTCAATAGCATTTGCTGACTTCAGCGAAGGCATGCGTCCCTTTCACGAGACGACCAAGAAACAGTTTCTTCAAGCGGTCGATATTTCCTGCTTTTCGCTGATCGCTTTATCAAACGCCTTGAAAGACCTTTTCTCTGAGGATGCCGCGGTCGTCACGATTTCGATCTCGACAACCCGTATGGCTTCCGAGAGTTATGGTTTTATGGCGCCCATTAAAGCGGCACTAGATTCGTCACTCGCATTTCTCTCGAAAAGTTTTAGCAAATTTTCCAAAGTTCGCTTCAACGCAGTCGGCCCTAGCTTATTAAAAACATCCGCTTCAGCCGGAATCCCAGGCTATGTCGATGCTTACCTGTTCGCCGAACAAGCGATTCCTCGTAAACAGGCACTTGCCACAAAAGAAGCGGCCGATGTTGCGGTGTTTTTGCTGAGCCCTCGCTCTTCGGGCATTCAAGCACAAAACGTGGTAGTGGACGCCGGGATGTCGACGAATTATTTTGATAAAGACATCATCGAAAAAACGATGCGAGTGTAGAACTCATTATTACTCACATAGATTGCTGAACTTAAAGATATACCTTTACCTGATTGATTGCTGAACAACGAATGACAAACAACGAAGACTGGCGTGAACTTTATCCGTTTGAATCGAATTACCTCGATTTAGATGGGCTACGTCTTCACTATCTCGATCAAAGCCCAGATCAAGCCAATCCTATTTTAATGGTGCATGGCAACCCAACTTGGTCTTTCTACTGGCGTAATTTAGTTACTGCACTGGAAGGCAATAACCGAGTTATTGTCCCTGATCATATCGGCTGTGGGTTAAGTGATAAACCGAACAACTACAATTACTGCTTAGAACAGCATATCGACAACTTAGAGAAACTAGTCACTACGCTCGACTTAAAAAATATCACACTGTTGGTTCACGACTGGGGAGGTGCCATCGGTTTGGGCACTGCGGTTCGCATGCCAGAGCGAATTTCAAAAATCGCAGTTTTCAATACTGCCGCATTTCCACCGCCCTATATTCCGTGGCGAATTTTGGCCTGTCGCACACCGGTTTTCGGCAAAGCCGCGATGCAAGGTTTGAACTTATTCGCCAAGGCCGCTTTGAGCATGGCCACTGTAAAACCTGATCGATTCACGAAACAAGTTTGCAACGGGCTGTTAGCACCCTATGACACCTGGGCAAACCGAGTTGGAATCGCCACGTTTGTTGCTGATATTCCAATCACCAAAAGTCATCCTACTTACCAAGTGCTTGATGATATCGAGAACAACCTAAAAACATTGGCAGACAAACCGATCAAACTGATTTGGGGAGCCAAAGACTGGTGTTTTCGCTTGGAATGTATGGAACGATTTCAAACCCACTGGCCTAAGGCACAGTCTCACGTCTTCGAAGATGCAGGCCACTATGTAATTGAAGATGCCCATGAACGCATTGTGCCGTTGCTGGAAGAACTTCTTGATTCCCCTAATCAATCATGACTGAATCAAGCAATTTTATTTCAACTTCCAAACTAAGTACCGGTCAACTGGCCACCTTGGCCTGCATGCTAGAAGTCTCGGCACCCAAGCCGGGTAATGTGCATCGAGGGGCCGACTTTGAAAATCTTACGTTTCAAGACTTTCTCGCAAGCGCAATCGCCATTGCTCCGGCAATGGAAGCTGCTTCTAAAACATCGCTAGGCGATACCATCTTACGAGCAGTCACGGCGACCCAAGATTTAGTTCAGACCAATACCAACTTAGGCATCATTCTACTGTTGGCTCCGCTGTGCAGTATTCCAGAAGACCAGGAACTTTCTGCTGGTATCAAAAAAGTTCTAGAGCAATTGACTGTTGAAGATACAGCCCGAGTTTATGAAGCCATTCGATTGGCCCAGCCTGGTTCTATGGGCAAGTCTGACGAGATGGATATCGCGGATTCTCCTCCGGAAGATCTGCTTGCCGCGATGAAAGAGTCCGCAGATCATGATTTAGTTGCCAAACAATATACGAATCAATTTTCTATCGTATTAAACGAAGCATCTGTTTGGTTAACAGAGAAAAACCTTGACTCCTTGTCACTCTCGCAACGAATCATCCATACGCATGTTCGATTAATGAGCGGCTACCCTGATAGTTTGATTGCCAGAAAGTGTGGTGCTGATCTTGCGAATATGAGTGCGGTCTTGGCCTCGCGGGCAATCGAAGCTGGCGAGCCTTTTAGTGAACCCTACTTGCTAGAATTATCTTCTCTAGACTTTTGGTTGCGTAGCGATAACAATCGACGTAACCCAGGCACAACTGCTGATATTGTTACCGCCGGTTTATTTGTTGCCCTTAGACAGGGCCACCTTTCTCCTCCTTATCGATGATTAAAAATGTCAGAATCTTACTCGGTTCGTATCAATAAAGATTATTTAGTTTTCAGTGCAGGGCACTTTATCACCTTTGCCGGAGACATCTGTGAAAGAATTCACGGGCACAATTATCGTGTCGAGGCCGAGGTGTTTGGGCCACTCGATGAAAATCAGTACGTGATTGACTTCATCTTGTTACGTGATTCGCTGAAAGAAATTGTGGACGAACTAGACCACCGGATGCTACTGCCAACCGAGCACCCACAAATCAAGGTAGTGGCCGATGGCAAGGAAGTCACCGTCACGTTTGAAGACCGCCGCTGGGTTTTTCCTGAGTGCGAATGCGTACTTTTGCCGGTCGCTAACACCACAACCGAGCTATTGGCAAGAAATATTGGGAAAAAATTAATCGCTCTTCTAGAGAAAAAAATTGGCTACCATCCTCAACATCTAAAAATTGGAGTCGATGAAAATTACGGCCAATGGGGCATCTGGGAATATAAACTCGGGTAGAATTTCTTTCGCTTATTTTACCTATCCCCTTCGGAATAAGGGGGTTGCAGCGGGTCACCGCAATTGGCATGACTGATTATCATTAACCCTATGGCATATAGGTGGTTATAAACATTCTTGATTGATCGACTTGAAATCAATCCTTCGGTTGTACCTAAATCTTATTTATCAAGGCTGTTTCAACAATTTTATTTGCTTGACCTGTTGTACTGGTAACCTAATCTTTTTCAGATCACTTATGCATGTAGTGATATTCGCAAATCAAAGACCACATACTAAACCCACGTATTAGAAAGCTCAGGCAATGCAAGTCGAATACATCAATCCATTTATCAACTCTATTACAAACACTTTCGATACGATGCTTGGTTGCCAGATCGAGCGTGGTCAATTGGCTCTTGCTGATCCAAACCAAGGCAGTAATGACGTCTGCGGAGTGATCGGACTCTCAGGCAGGGCGGTTGGCTCGGTTATTGTGGGCCTTTCAAAAGAAGTTGCTATCCAGGCTTCCGCTGCCATGCTCATGATGGACCCATCTGAATTTGATGGAATCAATGAAGACGTGGTCGATGCAATTGGTGAAATTGCCAATATGGTAGCAGGTTCAGCTAAGGCTCAACTCGAAGAATTTGAGTTATCAATTAGCTTGCCAACAGTTGTTGTAGGATCTCCAGCCGATATTCGATTTCCTTCCGGTATCCAACCAATCTCAGTTCCATTCACCTGTAAATGGGGAGAACTAGAACTTCAAGTTGGATTCAACCCTGTAGAAGTTCCCGTCTAAGCGAACACTTTTTCGATAGCACTGCATGCACAGAGGATCGTTAAAGTTTGACTAATCGTCACTATCTTAACGGCCGATAAACAGAATACCCGTTGTAGTTTTCTACAGCGGGTAGCTTTGTTTACTAGGCATCTACTCAATAGGTCGCAATTGTGTCTACCGGAACAACCACCACAACGACTCCTCTTCGTAAAGCGGCCGTCATTTTGATGAGCTTGCCAGAAGAAGACGCGGCCGATTTGATGGGGCGGATGTCTCCGAAGCAAGTTGAGTTGGTTTGTATCGAGATTGCCCAAATAGACAAACTCGGCGGTGTTGAACAAGAATCGGCCATTCTCTCTTTTGCAGAACAAAATCCCAACCAACTTTCAGAAACAGGCGGTGGAATTGGACTGGCCAAAAGTCTGGTCACCAAAGCTTTAGGTAAAGGTGCCAGTGAAACACTAGATAACGTGCGACAAACGGTTGAATCGATTCCGTTTGGATTTTTACGAAAAGTTGATAGTCAAAATATCTTGACCTTTATCAGTGAAGAACATCCGCAAACCATTGCCTTGATTCTCTCGCATTTACCATCAGGCTATGGGGCAGAGATCATCGCAGGACTACCGGCGGATCGCCAACTCTCAGTCATCCGTAGAATTGCCAACATGGGGCAGACGAACCCTGAGGTGATCGAAGAAGTAGAAGCTGGGCTCGAAGCCAGAATGTCAAGCGTGATGAGCCAGTCATTTGAAAATGCGGGTGGCGTGCCGACCGTTGCTGAAATTTTGAATGTGACAGATCGTGGAACGGAGCGAACCTTGCTTGAGAATTTGGCTCAAGAAGACCCTGACTTAGTCGAGGAAATCCGACGATTAATGTTCGTGTTTGATGATGTTCAAAAACTAAACGATAAAGATATTCAATCGGTTCTGAAAAATGTAGAAGCTTCTCAATGGGCGTTGTCACTCAAAGGGGGCTCACAAGATTTCATCGATCGCATTACCAGCAATATGTCAAAGCGGGCTGGCGAAATGCTAATGGAAGAAATGGATTTCTTGGGGGCAGTCAAAGTCTCCGACGTTGAAAGTATGCAGCAGCAAATCGTAGATATCATTCGCCGACTCGAAGACGCTGGTGAAATCACACTCACCGCTGGCGATGAAGAAGAACAATTGATTCAATAATTCGAATCATCGAAGAGGTCTTACGAGGAAATCCGCACTTTTTAAGCGTAATTCGTGCTGAGAGACTCAATTGATTTTCTAGCCCAATCACCGGTGATTGTGGGAGACAATTGTAAAAAAGAGGGTATAATGAGCACTACTTTTATAAACTCTCAGCCCTTTCGGTAGACTGATCCAATGCCGTTTTCCACCTTTCTCTCTGTGTTGTCCGTAACCAATTTTCTCGCACCAGCTCTTTGCTCAAGCTCTCATGCTAAAGAGAATACGCTCCCCAATTCGTCATCATCATGGCCGATGAAATGGGCTGGTTAGTTTTGTAAATTCGATTGTTCCACCTTAAATTACCATGAGAACAAGGCAAACGGCTGAGATTCAAACTACATGGAACACTTTTAAATTCAGTGCGATACAGAGTATTTAACTACACTTTATAATTAACTACACATTGCTACACGAGTCTATCAAACAAAGGCGTAATCAATAAAATACCAAACAGGAGAATCCAATGATCATTCAAGTTAATCGACGTCGATTCCTGCGTGGAACAGGTGTCTGTATCGCATTGCCGATGATGGGGTCATTGTTCCCACGAATGGCTCGCGCGGCTGAAGACGCCAGTCGTGCTCAGCGGATTGCGGTGGTCTCGGTGCCGTTTGGGATGGTGGTGGATCAGTTTCACCCAAAGGAATCTGGACTCAATTACAGTCTGCCTCCGACGCTAGAGCCGCTCAACAAGCTCAAGCAAGACATCACGGTGTTCTCGAATCTTGATCACGACATGCGCGGTGGACACGCGGCAAATCACACGCTGCTCAGCGGAGTCAAGTCTACGGAGCGGGCCGGCTACCCTGATGGTAACATCACGGTAGATCAGCGTGCTGCGGAACTGGTCGGCCACCAGACACGCTTTCCGTCTCTCGTCTTTTGGCGAGAGGGAATGAGTTACACGCGGACAGGCGTGAGGATCCCTGCACTCAAGAAGCCGAGCGATGCGTTTCGGTTGATGTTCGTTGATGACAGCGAAGAACAGAAGGAATTTAACCGTGCGTCGCTGGAATCTAGCGGAAGCATCCTGGATGTTGTACGGGAAGATGCACGAAGCCTCAAAAATGATCTTGGCAAGGATGATCGGCAAAAACTGGAGGAATACTTCACGTCCATCCGCGAGACCGAAAGGAAACTCGAATTGAGCAAGAGTTGGATCGACCTTCCCAAACCTATAGTGGAAGATGGGGCCATGGGGAAAATTGGCAGTGGCAATCGTGACGAGAAAATCGGCGACAATCTCGTTGAAGTCTGGCTCGATCTGATGTTCCTCGCCCTACAAACAGATTCCACGCGAGTGGTCTCGATGGCGGTCGAGAACGGCAACTGGGGTCTCGATGGCGTAAGCGACAGTTACCACACGCTCTCGCACCATGGTCAGCGCGAGGACGCCCTAAGTCAAATCGCGATTATCGAAAACCATCTCATGACGAACTTCGCCCGGTTCATCGACCGCTTGAAAACAACCAAGCAATCCGACGGCTCGTCTATGCTCGATTCCACGCAAGTTCTGTTTGGATCGGGAATGGGCAGCGGCAGTCGACACAGCAATGACAACCTGCCGATGATCCTCGCCGGCGGCGGATGGAAGCATGGGCAGCACATCGACGGGCAGCGCAAACAACCGCTTTGCAATTTGTATCTCAGCATGTTGCAGCGAATGGGCGCCGAACAAGATTACTTCAATCGCAGCAACAGCACACTCACCGGCCTGAAATCCATGGGGTAGATAGTACGAGCTTCGCACTGGCAAGATGCCAGTGCCACACGTCGAAATAGCGAGAACACAAAATGAAAAGATTAACCGGTATTGCTCTACTCGTCGCTATGATGGGCGTTTGCGAACTGCCTGAGGCAACTGCCGCAAATCACGAAATTTTCTTCAAACAACACTGCATCAAGTGCCACGGGGCCACGAAGCAAAAGGGTGATCTGCGTCTGGATACGCTCAAGTGGAACCCGGACGATTCCACCAACGTGGAAATCTGGCAAGCGATTGTTGATCGGATCGATGCCGACGCAATGCCGCCTGAGAATGA
>NVWB01000372.1 GCA_002733575.1 Blastopirellula sp.
GTTCCACGAGTTCACCAAAACGGTAAATCATCGGATGCACCGAAGCGGTTTCTTGTTTATTGCTACCGCCCGAATGCGGTGTTACATTTAAGCTTCACTGATCCGTAGTAGACCGTAATGGTGAAGTATTTTGTTATTGTATTTATGCGGTTTGATACCTGTTGTCCGACTGAGCTCACACAAAGAAGATTCAATGTCAGACCCACCACTCAAGCCCATTGGCATTGGATGCTACGTCATCTGTGCCATCGCAATGTTCGTCGCGTGGGAACGCTATCATGACAACGCAAATCGCGTTGACGCTGCAAACAATCGGGCATGATTCAACTAATGACTGGCGGCGCACAAATGGAACCGGGCGTTCCAACTGCATCAAAACACGGAATAGCCATTGGCTACCTGGCCGCTCTCGTCGGTAGCTTCTGCATTTCGATGCCCACCACCCAAAAACCCACGTATTCAAAACGACGCCGGGCTTCGGCGAGTATTAATCTTCCCGACCAAGTTTCTGACCGACTTTCTGGGATGGAAAACGCGGACAACGATGATGTGTGACCTTGTTTCCCGCCCACCGCCACTTCGGTACAAATTATCTAATCCGGCGGATAACCATCACATGCACCGGAGTGGCGGAGCACTCTGTATGGGGGCAGGGGCAGCACGACCAAGACGCAAAGAGAAACTACAAATGGCGTTTTTTTGGTAGACACAAGTGAGGATTTATGTGAAATTGGCAGGTTGGCAAAAGGATTGAGTAGTGCAAAGCCCTGATTTTGTATGAAGTCCCCGGGTTCAGATAAAGATTAAGAAATACTGTCCGCAGTCAGTACTGACTCTCGCTTATACCTAGAAACGGGTGAATCGGTTATGGCTCATTCCAAATGAGGAAAACCCGGTTAATAAAAGATTATGAACGAACCTGATAACCAAAATAAAGACACAACACCTCAACCGCGTGACGTGGTCAGAGAACCAAAAGAGGATTCGTCCAAGAATAAACAGCGGCTACCCAAAATTCGTTTTAGTATGCGTACCCTATTGATTTTAATGACGCTACTTTGTGTTCTCCTGGTTCCGCTGAGTGTGATGATTTCGCAGGCGAGGCAGCAGCGATTGGCGGTCGAATGGGTTTTGGCGAATGGCGGCAAAGTCTACCTCAACCAATCAGGTGAGGTGATTGAAGTCAATCTCAGAGGCACGCCGATCACAGATGCCGGACTGAAAAATCTGAAATACCTGACCAGGCTGAATGACCTGGACCTCTTTGGCACGCAGATCACAGATGCTGGACTGAAACATCTGAAAGCCCTGACCAATCTGACAGTCCTGATCCTCAGTCATACGCAGATCACGGATGCCGGACTGGAGCATCTGAAAGGCCTCACCAGTCTGACTGGCCTGGACCTCTTTGGCACGCAGATCACAGATGCTGGGCTGGAAGACCTGAAAGGCTTGACCAGTCTGAATGGCCTGAGCCTCTACGGCACGCAGATCACGGATGCTGGACTAGAACATCTCAAAGGCCTGACCAGTCTGACTACCCTGCGCCTCAACGACACACAGATCACGGATGCAGGACTGGAGCATCTGAAAGGCTTGGCCTGGCTGACACGCCTGTTCCTCGGCGGCACGCAGATCACGGATGCCGGACGGTCAGAACTCAAAGCAGCTCTTCCTAAATGTAAAATACACCCATATTAAGGTCCACTTCGCTACCGCAGAGGGAACTCATATGAAATGCTAAATAAGCTTCACTCATCCGTACTAGACCGTAATGGTGCGGTGTTGGATATTGTATTTTGCGGTTTGATCTCTGTTAGGCGTTAATTTGTGGGAGGGGATAGGATGATTCGCTGTGTGTTGGCATTGTTGGGCGTTCTGGGATTTTACTGGATGTTTGTCGAAGAGTCGAGAACGATGCACACGTTGATTGCGCCTTGGCCAGGACAGTCTGATCCCAACTGGCATACCACCACGACTACATTAGGTCAGCCTTTGCCCTGGCTAACTTGGAGCCATTCATGGAATGATGCAAAAGGTCTAGATTCATCGAAGCGGGATTCACTCCAGATAACGAATCTCATTATCCACCTATTCGCTATCGGGTTACCCGGAGTCCTGTTCTTTTTTCTTGGTTCACGAAGAGACGTCAATGATCTAGTCAACTCCTATTGTAATCCCATTTATTGGATTACAGGTAAATGTCGCGTAACAAATAAGGTCGAAAGCGAGAACAAACCAAGCTCTGGAAAACCATTTCGTTTGAGCCTCAGACGTTTCTTGATCCTAACTGCGATTGCTCCCCCAGCCATTTACTTTGGCATTCGCTACAGAAAGGTACAAACAATTATCTATGTGACTGGTTATGTAATGATGGTTGACTGGGATTACCGAAAAATGGCTCGTGATGAACCTAAAAAAATGGCTGCACGATACCAGTTTGACTACTCTAAAGATTCCCTATCCGATAAAATCCAGGTCAATTCCTCCAATACCATTGATGGAGTTCACATTTCACCTAACGTAATGTTCAATCAAGGTGCTGCTTTTAGCATACAGGCCACTTATTGGGATTATAAAGAGAAGCTCAAGAGAGTTCGTAAGCAAATGGATGCCTTTGTGGAACGCAATCCGGATTATAAAGTTGATTCTGCCACGCTTATGGTTAAAGAGTATGCCAAATCAGATCCTAGTCGTTTATGGCCAAGACAGACCATCCTTGATCAGAGGTTCGACACCTACCCGCCAGTAGAGGATGATCACAACTGATCCATTGAAGTGTAGAGAGAGAGTGATGATCAATTCCGCTGATCTATTACAAGTAGATGACATTGGTCGCACCACTCTTTTTTATGCTGCCGCAAAAGGTGATCTCCTAGAGGTAAGTAAAATTATATACAGCCTGGCAGGAACTGGTCTTAGTTGTCAAAGACTTAGCCTCATCAACCATAAAGATCAATCAGGTATTACTGCTGTTGAAGTTGCAGAAAAATTGGGGCATGAAGAAATTCGCAAGTTGCTAGTTTGTGAATCAATCAGAATGGAATACTACGAGTAACCATTGATTTCTAAATCTGTTCCCCTAAAACCACCGACTCGCGATTATGCTGGGTCATGGGTTTTGAAAGGGAGCTGGCTATTCACCTATACTTTCCAAGGCATAGACAGCCGCGTATCGGATATCTCCCTCATTAATCTGCAAAAGTTCGATTTAACTTGTATTTCTCATTAGACCCCGTACATTTTGACATGCGATTTGCGCCAGGTCTTTGATAAACCGTGTTTTGGACGTTCAACATGCCACCGTGACAGAGAACTCCAGAGGTGACGTGCGATGGTAATATGGGGAGCAAACTAAGCCAAGAACGGTCTCAGGCTCAACTCAAATGGGAAATCCCGGTGAAAATAAGAATTCCTTGTCCTGATCTACTCCATATTCAGGATGCACCAAGACTCTTTACGGTGTATATTAAAGCCATAGAAATTCACTTGAGATTATTCAAATAGGTAACAATGCAGCAATATTTATCAATTCGTTATGGCTTCACTGTTCTTGTTTTAATAGGAATAGTGACCAATGATTTCGTCCTTGCACAAGAGTTATCGACCCCTGTTAAACGAATACTTCAAGACCAATGTATCGACTGTCACACAGGCGAGCAAAGCAGTGGTGGATTCGATCTAGATAGCTTAATTAACGACTTTGATTCTCGTAGCGATCTTGATAACTGGGTCAAAATTGAAAATGCCATTGTCCAACGTATAATGCCGCCAGTCGATGAGGTGCCTCTTAAGCAAGAAGACCTGGCCGTTTTTGCCAACTGGTTTGATCATCAGTTTGTGAGACCCGGTGGAGTGCAACATGCAGGCACTAATTACCCTCGTCGATTAACGCGGGAAGAACTGCAGAACACGCTAGAAGATATTCTGCTTGTCAATTTGCGTCAGCCTGTGACCAACAGTCGGTTGCACGTGATTCCTGACACCATCATTGAGAAATTCTTCACCGCAGGTGTACATGGCAAATCTGGTTTTTCGAATGATGCAGAGACGCTCCAGGAAGAGTCAATGGACATTCAAACCTATGCCCGTTGTTTTTCATTGGTCCTTTCTCTGATGAATGAGAAATCTAACGAACACTGGTTTGGTAAGACGACTGTTCCTCAAAACATTTCAGAGAACGAAGCGGGCTCGATTCTCAAGCGGTTTGGACAAGCGGCCTTTCGTAGACCTCTGTCAGAATCAGAGTCGAATGCTTTCCTTACGGTTTACAAAACGCTTAGCAAAGAACAATCTTCGGAAGATGCGATGAAATCTTCCTTCTTGGCAATGCTCTTATCTCCGTCTTTCCTGTACCGATTTGAACAGCCTAAGCCTGATCAAACTCTTGTAACGGGAAATGAACTAGCGGTTCGGCTTTCGTATTTTCTTTGGTCGTCACCTCCAGACGATATCCTGCTTGAACTGGCTGCCAAAAGAGAACTACGAAAAACAGACGTTCTTAAACAGCAAGTCAAAAGGATGCTTGCCGATCCTCGGCGTATTGCTTTAGCTGAAAACTTGGGTGGTGAGTGGTTTGATTACAAAACACTCAGACAGCAAAGTACCGTCAACAAACGCAGTGACAAAATAGCCGGATTCTATCGCTCGCAGTACGAAGAAGCTTTGCTGTTGTTCGATAGTATGATCCGTTACGATCAGCCAATCTTCCGACTCGTCGATGCGGATTGGGCTTTTCTTAATCGACATCAATCGGGTGTTTATGGATTGCAAACTTCGGATAAGACTTTTGAATCCGCGAATGAGCTACCGCCGATTAATATCCATTTTCGCAACCACACTCAACAGATCACACAGGGTAATTACGAGTACAAACATGCTCCGTTAAATTTAGTCTCTTTGCCGAATTCAGATCGAGGTGGTTTTATTACCAGCGGTCCAACACTTAGTGTGACTTCAACAGAAAATCGAACCAGCCCAATTCGTCGGGGCGTTTGGGTCTTAGAGCGTATTCTGGGAATTCATTTTGAACCTCCCAAAGATGTGCCCGATTTAGAAGAAACTCAAAAGAAAGTGAAGAGTCAAAAATTAAAATTAACGGATAACGAGATTCTGAAATTGCACTCGTCGCAAGAGGGATGTGCCTCGTGCCATAAGTACATCGACCCCATCGGTTTTGGTTTAGAGCAATACGACCAACTAGGAATCAAAAGAAATTCTCCGGTAAATAATCCCGTTGGACAAACTCAGCAGTGGAGTCCAGCGCAGGTCACACCAACTTATTCTGAACAGCAGTGGCCACTGAGCGAAGCACTAGAAACCGATGGTGATATCCGTGTTCATTTTCAGTGGACCCGAGGAGCACATCGTCTTGATGTCAAAAACGTGCGACTGGAATCAGGTGAGATTCAACTAACGGATGCACACACAGGGTTCACTGGCAGTTCAAATCGCAACAACACCTGGGTATTTTCGGTTCCTAAAAATGTACCCTTAACGGCTTGGGTGCTTAAAGCCGAAGTGCATGGAGACGGTGGTAGTGATTCTCATGGCACGATTACGATCTCTGGCCCAAGCGACAAAGGCCCCGGATTTCTCATGCCCAATGGCAGCACCTTTCAAACACCAAGTGAATTAAAAGTTTTACTTCTTCAAGACTACCGAGATGAAATTGCCGATAATGCTATCAGGCGAGTATTGGCATATGCCCTCGGTCGGCAGCTTGAACCGATTGATCGTCCAGCGATTCAGCAGATCAAGCAATCGATTGAACCCAATGACCATCGCATGATGGCCTTAATTGAAGCGGTGGTGTTAAGTTACCCTTTTCGTTACAAGGAAAACCCATGAGACAAGGCTACTATCAAATTCCACGCAGAAGCTTCCTCAAGGGGCTTGGGGTCTGCATGTCGTTGCCCGCTTTGGAAATCATGAGCCCGGCTTTCTGTTATGCAAAAGCAAAAACTACACCAAAAATCCCTTTGCGGTTAGGTGTATTCCATAAAGGTAACGGTATTGACCCCGCAGGCTGGGAAGCCACTGGCACTGAGACTGATTTCAAGCTTTCAAAAAATCTAGAACCACTACAAGCAAACATTCAAGACATTGTTGTGCTCTCGAATGTCAGCAATCAACCCAAGGGAGATCATTATGGGGCGATGCCGTTGTTTATGACAGGGCTACAAAATCGCAATCCCGTCTATTCATTTGACCAAGTGATTGCCGACAAAATTGGCACAACAACACAATTCAAATCATTTCAATTATCGGCAGAACCAGTCGATGTGCGATCGACAACGCTCAACAGTTTAGCGTACGACCAAGAAGGCCGGCCTAAGTTTGTCGAACGCAATGCCCAGTTTGCCTTTGATCGACTTTTTCGAGGGCTCGGTGACAAAAAAGTACGGCAACAAATGAACAGCGTGCTGGATGCAGTTCGAGAGCCTGTCTCCTCGTTGATGAAGCGTGCCAGTCAACTCGATAAAAAAGTACTTGCGCACTATCTTGATTCTGTCCGTGATGTGGAACTGGCCATCGAACGTCAAGAACATGCAGAAAATCCTCGACCTCATTTAGATCAAGTCGAGAATGTGGTTCACCTTGAAGACTTTCCTTCTAAAATGAAGACCATGACCGATCTAGTTGCGTTAGCCTTTTGGACCGATGCCACGCGAGTTGCCTCGTGCATTATGGCATTGGAAAGTAGTCGACGAATCCACGACTTTCTCGAGGTGAAGTCCGACTTCCATTGGTCGTCTCACTTTGAAAGAAACGAGGTCAAGACCGCAGAATTTAATAAAGTGAATGCCTGGTATGTTGCACAGTTTGGCAATGCGATTAATAAAATGAAATCATTGAAAGAGTACGATGGCAGCAGTGTTTTCGATAACTCAGTATTGATGTTCGGTTCTGGATTAAGTCATGGCGGGCAACACATTGGTACCAATCTCCCTTTGGTTCTCGCTGGTGGTAAAAACAGTGGATTAAACACCGGTCGCCTGTTGAGATATCCAAAACAACCACCGCATGCCAATTGTCTCTTAACTCTCATTCAGCACCTGGGTGTGGAACAGGACAGTTACTCCAATTCGACTGGAACCCTAGATCGGTTAATTGGGTGAGCAAAAGCATAGGGCATTACGGCCAGGGTGAAGGGCTAACCGTTTTTTAGTGCAACCACTTTTGCTTTTTTGAGATCGCCATGTGCATAGATCATAGTGGTGTTAATTTTCTTATGACCGGCAATCGCCCTGGCAGTATCGAGATCGAAGTCTAATTCTACGTCGGTTATACGACCGTGACGTATTTGATAGGGCGTCCAGACTTGCCAGGGAGTTGATTCAGTTTCTTCTTTCTTGGCTTGCTCGTCTATTTTCCTAAGTATTCGTTCATGGGCTCGTTCAACCGCCTTACGATAGGAATCTTTGTTGTAGTGATCGAACTTTGAATTCTTACGAAACTCTCTAGAATCGGATACATTCCGTATTTAAGAGAATTTCAAAAATAGAAATTCTTATGATGCAAGTGCCTGGCATAAAAGAAGTTAAAAAAGCGTCCCTGATCGGATTTGAACCGACGGCCTCCACCTTGACAGGGTAGCGAGCACTCCTGACTGCTCTACAAGGGCATGTTTTTTGAATAGCTCAGGTGAGAT
>NVWB01000373.1 GCA_002733575.1 Blastopirellula sp.
GCGAGATCAACGCCATTGGGTTCAACGAGGACCTTTTCGGAGGGAATTCCGTGAGAAACGAAATCTGCCTTGATGTAGTCAGACACCGTAACAATCGCGAGCAGGTTCTTCCGCAGAGGTGCTCGTTTGAGTTGCCGTGCCGCATCCGTCCCCGAACCATGATATTCAACCACCACCGGCAGACCTAGCGACGTTGCGTAGCGGGCAACTCGACAGCAACGTGTGTAGATGAGATCGGGCCGCTTCAACCACGCATACATGCTTGAGGCAAGGACAAATCGGTTTTTCCAAGTGCCTGATGGCTGCTGTTGACTGGCACCTCGTTCCGGCTTGACTTCTTCCGAGAACGGAAGACGGCCCCAGCTGACTGGTACGCTCACTATGCGGAACATCGGATCGGTTCCATAATAGGAGGCGACATCAACTGACTTCACTTTTGCCCAGAGTGAACTTGCGGTCACGAGTGAGAGGTCGTTGACGGATTTAGAGAGCGCGGCCGCCATATCCATTGCCTGCGTTGCATGTGCAAATCGAGATGGGATATCCCCCTCTGAGATATACAGCAATCGCATTAAGCTCTCCCAAGATGTTCTGATTCGCCGCACTCGAAGTGGATTGCCGGGAAGTATACGTTGATCGCCAAGGATAGGTCAAGCGATCTTTTGTCGTCTCGCTTGACTCGTTGGAGGCTGTGAGCAAATCAGAGCACAGCAAAAAAGGGTAGCGAGAAATCCCCGCTAGCATTGCAGTCACGCTTTCAATTGGCGGTGAGCTGTACTAGCCCAGCGAGTTTCGTCGTGAACATCATTACACTAGCTCAGTTGCACGCCAGGTGTCAGTTAAGTGTCAGTAACCCCTTGCATCTTGAGCGAATATCGATGACACCACGATTAAGCATTAATCGCATTATACACTTATTTCAAAGGGGTTTAATAATGTATGAGTGATGTGTGATTTATCGATAGGGGGTGGCTTGAGGCTGAATCAATTGATCAGGAAAACCGTGGACGGTACAATGATTACTCAAATGCTCGGTGATGTAGTCGAGCGGAAGTCATATGGGAAATATCAGCTTGAGGATATCCTTGGTCGGATAAAGAAGAAACAAGATGAGAAATTGGACACGATCCTATCGAAGAGCCGCTACGGCGTTTATTTCTATTCTTCGGCAAAGGAAGAGATGGAAGTCTCTCATCATTCACCATAGTCGCTGGACGAAAACATTGCCGGACTTTGTTGCAATTCCATTGCTCTGCGGAAACGTGAAGAACAAATGTGCCTGTCCCGCGAATCTCACCATCGTATTGGTTCACAATTACGACCATGAACCAATCCTAGAGAAGAGCCTACGCTATGTCGGGATAGAACACTACGTCCTGCTAAAACCCAAGAGTGGCAAATGGCCGAGCAATACCCAGAAGCTAATCGAATTAAAGAAGTATATCGATAGCGACGATTGTTCCACAGAATATATTTTATACATCGATAGTGACGATGCAGTTTTGAGGGGCGATCCCGGAAAAGCCATTGAGTACCTTCGCGAAGAGGGGTGTGATGCACTGTTTTCCGCCACCACAGGGACACTGCATTTTAGTTACCTTCCAGAACTCAAGCAGTGGGCGGATGAGCTTGCACACGAAAACGGCTACGAAGGACTCTATCTAAACTCGGGCGTCTTTGTTGGGAAGTCGGCTTTTCTGAAAGATCTCTTGGAAGAGGCTCTCACGTTTGTGACAGATCAAGACCTAACAATTGCCGCCAGAAAAAAGCTCGACCGCGAAGGGACGTTTGCTGAGAATTTGCCCGAGTTTCCAAAAGGAGGGGGTAGTGATCAGATGATAATTCGGTTTCTACACCCTCGCTATCACCCTCGTATTAAGGTCGACTTCAAACGCAGACTGGCGTTGAGGTGATGGGTTTCTACCATTGCTCGACTTCGATGCCGGTACTTGTTTGAACAAGTTGTGGAATAATACGATATATGTCACCGGTGGAATATGCACGAAGTTGCTTTAAGCGAGATTATAATTCGACAAATCGTACTGGGACATTCTCCCAGCACATTCGGTGAAGGGGCACTGGGAATGACCTCGCGTTATACCCATCCTCGTCCAGAAACAATCAAACGCGAAGTAGAGAAAGCTGTTCGTTTATGGCCAGCAGCTCTTGATTATTCTCAACAATGGCTACAAGGAGGTGAGTCATGCTAAAGCATATTCCATTAGTACCGAAGATTCCAGGTTCTCCCCTGAATGCGATCATCATAGGCCGCCTTGTACTAGCCCAGCGACCTTCGGTGGTTATTTTAAGTGATCCTCAACCCACTCAGAGATGTGAAAGTTGGCCATATATGTGACTATCGGTCAATGATAATGTCTGTATTTTGAAATGCTATCCACGATGAATTCAGTCATAACTGTAAAAGATCAGCTTGATTTATTTTAGAGAAAGCAAGGATCAATAGTGTTGTTTTTTATCGGTGCCTGCCAAAGAAGGTTCGCACCGCTGTTTGATCATATTGTCCTGCATGTAAGGGGCGGTTCTGTTTTTCACAGGACCGCCCCCTTTTTTTTAGATATCAGTACAATCATCGCTACTTGCCAACAAAGTCTTATCGAAATTGGAAAGCAAGGTTGCCAGCGATGCAGGCCTGTTGACTTAACAGTTTACCCGCACTGATCTGGACCAGCGACCTTCGGCGTGAACATCCTTTCACTAGTTTAGATGCAATCACGTTTTGATCTGTCAGAAATTCGATGAATAAATCATCATGATCGCATAGCAGTTCAAATTACAGGCATTATAATTAACCGATAGGCTCGAATCTATGAGGTTCTTTATGATGGTTAATTTTCACATTTTTGAGCTATTTGATAATCGCTTAACGTAACCACCGATGGTCGCTGGGCTAGTACAGCCTCAGCTTGTAGCGTCAAGACTGTTGCTGGAAATCAAATTTCCTATCAGTTATCAGTCAGTTGCTTTGAGCGGATAATTGCGTCGTTCGTGCAGGCGTATTACAATTCGAAAACATACCCGCATTTTATTAAACAGGAACACCCATGCATTTACTTTCATGTACTTTAACTTTCCGGCTGTTGCTGTTTGGCTTGACATTGGTGGTTTGCACTTCCGCAACTTTTGCACAGTCCGCCAAAAAACCGCTGAAGGTTTTCATTCTCGCAGGGCAATCCAATATGGAAGGGCACGCGAAACTTTCTTCGTTTGACCACATCAGCATGGACCCCAAAACCGTACCGATCCTCAAAGAAATGCGGGCGGCCGATGGGACGCCACGAGTGTGTGAGCAGGTGTGGATTTCTTATCTCACGGGCGCGAAAGGCAGCAACGGCGAAGGGCACGGGCAGTTGACGGCTGGGTATGGGTCTCGAATGGACCCGAAAGTCATTGGCGAAAAGATCGGTCCTGAGTTTACGTTTGGGATCTATATGCAAAAATATTTGGATGAGCCGATCCTCATCATCAAAACCGCCTGGGGCGGCAAGTCACTTCATACAGATTTTCGCTCGCCAAGTGCCGGACCCTATGTGTTCAACGAAAAAGAATTGCAAGGGTTAAAGAAACAAGACAAAGACATCAGAGCCATTCAGGCAAAGCGTGCAGAAGCGACCGGGCATTATTACCGCTTGATGATTGACCACGTCCAGCATGTTTTGAAAGACATTAAACGCGTCTGTCCGATCTACGACCAGGAGCAGGGATATGAGATTGCAGGCTTTGTCTGGTTTCAGGGGTGGAACGATATGGTGGATAGCAGTGTCTATCCCAATCGTTATCAGCCCGGCGGGTATGATCAGTACAGTGTCGTGCTGGAACATTTCATTCGTGATGTCCGCATGGATCTGGACGCTCCCGATATGCATTTTGTGATCGGTGTCATGGGAGCAGGCGGTCCCGTTGACCAGTATGATGAATCTCAAAAACGGTACGCGGGTGTTCACACTGGTTTTAGAAATGCCATGGCCGCGTCAGCGACGAAACCTGCGTTTAAAAAGAATGTGACGGCGGTATGGACCGAGAAATACTGGGACAAGGAACTGGATGTCGTTGCCAAGAAAAATGGATTGGTTAGCAAGAAGGCCAAAACACTGAGAGACGATAACAAAGGGTACCCCGACAAAGCAGGGACGATCAGTCCGCAGGAACAAAAAGCGATCGTCGAAAAATATCGCAAGGAAGTGTTGACCCCAAGAGATCTGGAATTGCTAAAAGGCATTACCAATGCCGATTATCACTACAAAGGCTCGGCCAAAGTGATAGCGCAGATTGGCAAAGGGTTTGCCGAGGCGCTGGCTCCGTTTTTGAATCAGTGAACATGTCGGCTCGCCACTGGAAGAACGAACCCGAGGTACCCGCACGAGAATCACGGGCCTCGATGGGTGTCTACTATTGCTTAAGAATTTGTCTCGCCGAGAACCTAGGGCGAGATAGTTTTGTACGGGGAGCGTTTGGGTATTACGGGGTCTAGCGATGGGACTGCGGCCGTATATCCTCCCTTATCTCCTCAGCTTGCCAAAGGGGGTGGTTTCTGCCTTCAGAGGCGATTAGAGTAGAGTGTTCTATCTGCGGCTGTCCGTCTTGGAATTGAAGCGATTTAAAAGGATCGACTCTATCTTACAGGATGGCGATTGCCATCCTGTTTATCGCCCTATGCTTCGATTTTACCAAACGCTGAAATACACAAATTAATCATTCGTATTTTATGAGGACTCCCTTCCGATGTGTGCAAAATTCTTACGAAATCATAGGCTGTTATTTCGATACACCCTCTTTTTATTGTTGATCGTGTTGAGTGGTACAAGCTGGCTAGTGCAAACAAGTCTCGCACAAACAGGTACTTCTCCGGAGGCGGGTATTCGATTTCAACCTCCGCAGAGCATCGTGCTGAAAAATGTCCACCTAGTGATTAGTGCAGATCGTGAAATCGATTCAGCAACCTTACTAGTTGAAGATGGCAGAATTGCTGAAATTGGAAAAAAAATAGCGGTACCAGATGGGGCCAAAGTGATTGATCTAAAAGGAAGCTATGTGTATCCAGCATTTATTGATGCAATGGTTGAGTTTGATGCGAACACAGAAACGTATTCTGCTGGGCATTGGAATCGATCGGTTACGCCACAGAAACAAATGAACCGATTGATCAAATTAGATGCGACGAAGTTGGAATCGCTACGAAAAAGCGGGATCGGTTTGGTGCTGGCGGCCCCTAAGAACGGGATCATCAAAGGGCAAAGTTGTGTTGTCACAACAGCGGCAGGATCACTCGAAAAGAACTTACTTCGCGCTAACGCGTTTCAGCATATTCGCCTTTACCCAACACGTGGTGCAGGTGGTTATCCAAACAGCCCGATGGGCGCGGTTGCCTTGGCTCGCCAAACAATGTGCGACGCAGATTGGTATGATCGAGCATGGCAAGCGGCACATGCCGATTCGACCCTTGGGGCACCAGATACCAACATAGCACTTCTGGCATTAGAAGATGCCGTGCGTGGTCGACAAACAGTCGTCATTGATGGAACCAACGAATCGTATGCACTAAGGGCAGACCGTTTTGCCCGCGAGTTCTCGCTCAAGCTGATTGTGCGTGGCTCTGGTCGAGAATACCGGCAACTAGATGCGATTACGAAGATCAATCGCACCTTTATTATTCCGGTTAATTTTCCTAGTGCCCCGAAGGTTGCTTCACGTGAAAATGCGTTAAAATCTAGCTTGCAAAGTTTAATGGGCTGGCATTTTGCACCTGAGAATCCGGCTCGTCTTGAAAAGGCGGGGATCGACTTTGTACTCAGCTCAGATGGTTTGGAGAAGATCAGTGACTTTTTGCCGAACGTGCGTAAAGCTATTAAGCATGGCTTAAGCAAGAAGGCCGCGTTGCGTGCGTTAACCGAGAGACCTGCTGAATTGCTCGGCGTTTCTCATCTCGCTGGTACGCTAGAGCGTGGCAAGCTGGCCAATTTTTTAGTGACCACTGGCCCTTTGTTCGATATGTCGACCAAAATTAGCGAAACCTGGGTTCAAGGGAATCGCTCGGAGTGGAATCCCTCGCCAGAAACCGATTTACGGGGATCCTGGAAGTTGTTATTGAAGCAGGGAAAAACCAAATCGCTGACGCTAAAAATCTCTGGTACACCAGATAAACTAAAAGCTAGTATCGGGCTGCCTGCCGCTTTTTCTGAATCCAAAGAAATGCAAACCGAAAAGATCAGCAAAGCAAGTAAAGACCCAAAAGACGATAATGAGAAGGACGAGAAAACATCTGAAGACGATGCCGCCAAGAAGAAGGAGGTGAAAGCGGGTAAAGAAAAGCCAAAGAGTATTGAACTGAAAAACCTTGTATTCGATGGCTATCGATTCAGTGGAACGCTTGATGCTTCAATAGTGTTAAAGAATCAAGCGGGAACTGCACTGCTTAGTGCAACTGTTTTGCCTGCAAAAAAAGGGCTTCGTCTGACGGGAGTCATTCATTGGGCCGATGGTTCAGAGAGTCTCTACGCCGGCAAAAATACAAAGCCCAAATCAAAATCACAGGAGTCTTCCAGTAGCGAAAAATCGGAAGAGGAGAATGAGGGCGACACCCAGAAGATAGACGAGTCGAAAAAGGATGCGATTGCTTACAATATCAATTATCCGCTGGGTGCGTATGGACGAGCTTCCACTCCTAAACAGCCTGAATGGTTGCTGATTCAAGGGGCCACAATTTGGACCTGCGGCAAAGCTGGTATTTTAGAATATGGCAACATGCTGATTCATAACGGAATAATCAAAACGGTGAGTGCCGATGAGATCGACGCACCGAAAGGAGCAACGATTATCGACGGCACTGGAATGCATGTTAGCCCTGGCATAATTGACTGCCATTCACACATGGCAACCGATGGCGGCGTGAACGAATCGGCTCAATCGGTAACGGCAGAAGTTCGAATTGGCGATTTTATTGACCCAAACGATATTACGATCTACCGGCAACTTGCAGGCGGTGTTACTGCGGCCAATGTGCTGCATGGTTCGGCCAACCCAATTGGTGGTCAAAACCAAGTGATCAAACTTCGCTGGGGAAGTTTAGGAGAGGAGATGAAGATGCGTGAAGCACCCTCAGGCATTAAATTTGCCCTGGGGGAAAATGTAAAACGAAACACCTCTCGCTATCCCAATTCTCGTATGGGCGTTGAGCAGTTGATGCGTGATCGCTTCGAAGCCGCCATTCTCTATCGCCAGCAATGGGATGCCTGGTCGAAGAAACCAAGCGGAATTCCACCACGCCGTGATCTGGAATTGGATGCGATTGCCGAAATTGTTGAAGGCAATCGATGGATTCACTGCCATAGTTATCGGCAAGACGAAATCCTGGCATTACTACGAACACTTGAAGATTACGAGATCACCATCGGATCGTTACAGCATATTCTTTGGCTGTCTCTAGCCACTCGATCGCAGCGCGCGTCGCGTCGTCCGCTCGCGTCACGAGTTCGGCCACCATCACCATGCTTTTGGTCGAAGGCTGATAGAGCTCTCGAAAGCCTTCTGCGCCGTAGCCCTGATCGAAACCAAAGAACGATCCGACGTTGCGGTTCGTGGATATGTTCGCTGTGGAGTAGCCCGCACCCTGCAGGAGTTCGGAAAT
>NVWB01000374.1 GCA_002733575.1 Blastopirellula sp.
GGCACGACTAACTCTGCCGCTTCACTCGGGGTTAACGCCCTGCGGTCGGCAACCATATCGGAAAGTGTGACGTCAATTTCGTGGCCTACCGCAGAGATCACAGGTATCTCGGAAGCAAAAATCGCACGCACCACGACTTCTTCGTTAAAACACCACAGGTCTTCCAAGCTGCCGCCACCACGGCCGACGACCATGACATCAGGCCGCTCTGCGAGTTGATTTGCTTGCTTAATGCCAGCGGCAATTTCTTTCGCGGCACCTTGTCCTTGGACTTTGGCCGGAATCACAATCACCCGCACGCCTGGCCAGCGGCGGCGTAACACTTCCAAGAAGTCACGAATCGCGGCGCCAGTAGGGCTGGTCACCATGGCAATTGTTTTGGGGAACTTCGGCAACGGTTTTTTGTGATCGGGATCAAACAGCCCTTCGGTTTGAAGTTTTTGTTGTAGCTTTTTTAACGCCAGTTGCAGTGCACCTAAGCCTTGCGGTTCAACTTCCCTGATCACCAGTTGATAACTGCCGCGAGGTGCATAAACATCGATCTCGCCCCGGCAAATCACTTGCTGGCCATCTTCCAAGTCGAACGATAACCGACTGGCGGTGCCTTTCCACATCACGCCGCGTATTTGGGCGTTGTCATCTTTTAATGTGAGATAGACATGACCTGATCGCGGCTGGGCCAAGTTCGAGATTTCACCACTGACCCAAACCGAAGGGAACGCCATCTCTAGCGTCCCTTTGACCAACTGCGTCAACTGCGAAACCGACAACACCGGCTGCTGCCCATCCGCGTTCGCTTCCCAAGGGGGTTGTTCAAATTCCATGCGTATATCGTGGGTGCTTTGTTTGAAGTCAAAGAGTATTTCAATCGTAGGGTGGCTGCCGTTAGGCCAGCCGCCTGTCTATACGTGCTGCTTCTTGTATATTCTCACGCCAAGGCGCAATGGCGCCAAGTGAGGGTGTATTGTGAATCTCTGGGATTGATCAGAGGCAAGGGTATAGTAGGATGAAAGTTAAAAAAATGAGCAGTTCATAGCAAGGATACGTCAATGGCACATTTTGAATGTAAATTTCCCTACGAGGAAATTCTTCCACAAAATACTGAAGAAGATATCGTCAGTTTTGAACAACGGATTGGCTATAAACTGCCCAGTGGTTATCGTCAGTTCCTACTGGAGCATAATGGCATCCATTTCAATCAGAGCCTTGGAGTAATTTGGACGAAAGACGAATTTGAAGAATACCCTATATGTGAGGTTTACGGATTTTTTGGGATAACTATGGAAAGGAACAATAACATTGAAACGCTTCAAGAAGGCTATAAATTTAAAGACAGGGTTCCCAAAGGTTATTATGCAATCGCTAATACACCTGTTCCTGCACAATTTATTTGCATTTCGCTAAACGAAGAAAATTATGGAAGGGTCTACTATTGGCATACAATATCATCCACCGCTCATGAATTTGAAGAACCACATACAACTGAATATTTGTATCCCATTTCCAGTTCATTTCAAGGGTTTTGGGATAACATACGCGATCTTAAAGAATTGCAAATTGAAATGGATATCGATGAGTCTTGGAGGTGAATTCTATAACAAAAACTAAAACCTCTTGCGGCTGCGCCGTCCAGTTTGTGAGCAAATTGGACTACCCATTAAAAATAATTCCTCAAACCCAAACGCCCCACGCTGCGTATCAACCACAGATGCGAAGGGGGATTTGACATCTGTTTTGGGTGATAACCGTTAAGGTTTATCTGACCCTAACGCATTTTGAGGCAAGATTGCCTGCTAGCGAATTTGTGAGGTCGGTGGAGTTTTTATAGCAGAATGTTGCTAGCACTTGCCGATACTTATTTACGACGGAAAGTTCGACTGGTTTGTAGCGACGGATTGCACGCACATGACCCTGATGGCTCATTTTGCGCTGGTGTAATCATGAACGGCAATTCATTTCTCGTATTAGTTTCTGTAGGCGTTATTGGTCTCGGTTCGGCCATGCCTTATTGGTCTTCTTATCAGATCGAACCTGAAACTTCCTCTACTGAAACCCTCACTGAATTTCAAGGTGGCTATGCCACAAATCAGCCACCCGATTTGACACAGCCGAAGCCTGTCAAAATGGATGCATTTATTGGGGATCAAAAGACGAACGCGCAGAACCCGGCTTTGCAGCAACAGGCAATGCGTTCTGCTTATCAACCTTTTGCACAACCATCACGCGGTTTAGATCATGGTGCTGCGATACCTGAGTTGTCGTCGAGGTACTCTGCCGAGATCTCAGCACCTACCAAAAACCGTTCGGTCAGCTTTTCGCCAGACGGTTATCAAAAGGTGGCGTTAGCTCAGCGTACGACTCGACAGTCGCAGCCGCGAAAAGTCGTGCCGATTAGTTTATCGCAGGAAGAGGAAGAGTATTACCATGTGGCAAAACCGGTGACGCAGCCCAAGAAGGTAGCCAGGGCAATGCCTCAGCGTCGTGTTTCGTTCGATCCACCAGCGGTTCGGCAGAAGCACAAAATTACGGATGGGGATACCTTAGAAGCATTGGCTCAGAAGTTCCTGCAAGACCCCCAAGCGGCTTGGGCCATTTATGAAGCGAACCGTGAGCTGCTGGAGAGCCCTGACTTACTGCCGATTGGCGCAACGCTTGAGATCCCAGTTCAATCAGAGCTGGCCGCTTTAAAGGCCCAAGTGAAGCAGCGCCCGGTGACAAATGTTAGCCCGGTAGTTGCCCCGCAACCTGTCGTGTTTGGGCAACCTCAAACGCATTTAGTTCCCATCAGGCACTAAAGCATTTTCAATTTCACAATGCCGAACTCTCACCTATCGAGTAGCACCGCCGACGCTTACAAAGTTGGTGGTGCTTCAGGTGCAATCGTATTTGGAACGTCGTCGGTGTGACCCGATATTAAATCTCTAGGTACGGTGAATATGAAAATCAACGGGCGTGCCAAGACACGCCCGTTGAATACGATTCTGCAGAGAAAGAACTTACTTACCCTGCGAGCCTGTCTGCAAATGCTGTAACGCATCACCAACGCTAAAGCTTCCAGGCTTCTGTCTTGGCGGGTGTTCTTTGAAGGTTTTGCCGACTACTTTGCATTTCATGCACCCTGACGAAACAGCATCCCCTGCAACTCTTCGTCTTCATTAAAGATGTTCTGCACATCAAGCAGCGAGGCAAGCAATGCCTTGGTCGATTTACTTCCTTTTTGGATGACCGAAAAGTTATCAGAGGTCACGTGGACTTGGCCTTGGAACTCAGGCAGTTGAATTTGGCACCAGGTCGCTTGGTGGTCGTAATCGAGTTCAATCCGATCAATCTCTAGTTCTTCGATCCGGTCGATCAAGGCTTCGATTTCAATCGGGGCCGGGGGCGATAGTTCGACCGTGTCAAACATCTGCCCGAAGGCATCAGCAAAGGCGTCTGAAAAAATCTGGTCAGCATCGCTGATTTCATCCACCTGCCGCAGCCAGATGGCTTCGGCGGGGTTTTCTGGATTGCAACTGACCGTGATCGAGTAGTTGAAAAACGGTGTGACTATTGTGCCTGTGCCATCGCCGGTGTCGGAGACCGTTAGTTCTTTCCGTTTGAACTTAAACCCTGTTCGTAGTGCGGTGCGGACTTCTTCCAAGTCTTCGGAGATTTGTTCGACGCCCATGCTGGCGATCATCGTTTCGTAGCCTGAAGTTATTTGTTCAGGAATACGAACCGATTTGCGATAGCCGGTTAAACTTTTGACTTTTTCGTACTTCTTGCCGGTAAGTGCAAATTGCAACAACGTAATAATCCATTATGTAGGGTGTGGCGAATGATTCTTTATCGTGGAATCGCTTATTTCTTCTTCGGTGCCGGTCTGGCCGGTCTCCTGAATTCTCCAGTATACGGCGGATTCTCAAAAGTGGAACCATCGCCCGTCACACGAGGGTCTTTGTTCTTCTTCAGAATCCTCATCAACCGAGCAGACAGGTCTTGCTTGGCGTTAGCATACGTACTTTCTGCCGCCACATTGTTGATTTGGTGTGGATCTTTTTTCAAGTCGTAAAGTTCTTCGCCAGGACGACGACCAAATGCATAGTCAAAATACTTGGCCGATTCGCCTTCACGGCATTCGAGCGCCACGTACGCTTTGGTAGGGCTGGCGTCGAGATCGCCGAACGCACTAAACGTGTTGTTGGTGAGTTGGTCTTCATTGGGCCAAGTGCCGGTGTCTCTTCCGTAGCCAGTCGCTGTGCCCATCGGCCAACGCTCTGGTTTGAAGTTGCGAATGTAGAGAAAATCTTTCGTGCGAATGGCCCGTTGTGGATAGGGTCGCATCTCGGTTCGGGCCGCGGCCACATGACGTTCTCTACCGGTCACCACATAGTTGCGTTTGGCTTCAACTTGGCCTGACTTGCCTGATTTCAATAGACCGATCAAACTTCTGCCGGTCATTACCTTGGGTGGTTGTTCGTTGCCAGCTTCGACAAACGTTGGCGCTAAATCCATCAGGTTCACAAAGTCGTCAACGACTCTGCCCCCTTTGACTTCGTCTCCCCAACGAATCGCCAGTGAAACCGAAACGCCAAAGTCGTACAAGTTGCACTTGCCACGTGGGAAGCCTGGGGCTCCATGGTCTCCACTAACAACTACAATCGTGTTGTCGAGTTCGCCCATTTTTTCTAGCTTGCTGATTAATAAACCCAATGCGAGATCAAACGCATGTACTTCGCCCAGGTAGTCGGCAAAGTCTTCTCGTACAACATGCACATCAGGCAGAAACGCAGGCAGTTTGCCTTTCAAGTCATCAGGCTCAATACCCCAGAGTTTTTTACCTGAACCTTGAATCCATTTGCGATGCACATTGGTTGGGCCAAACCAATAGCAAAAAGGTTGACCCGGCTTGCGGTCTTTCAGAAACGAATCGAAGTTGCCTTCGACTTCATCTAACAACTTTTGTTTGCCGGCTTGGATATCTTTTTGTTGACTTACGAATTGTGAAAACCCATTGAACTTGCTGCCGGACTTACCATACGCAGTCTCTCGGGCTCCATAAGGTGCATTGGCGGGTGTACCGGGGCTCCAAACTTTATAGGTGTGCCCTATGTGATAACCGCTTTCTTTTAAGATCAACGGGTAACTTGGTATATTGCTATCCCAAACCGCCCCTTGCAAAATGGCCCCAAGACCAGTGCGGAAAAAGTACTGCCCAGAAAGCAACGCACTACGACAAGGCGTGCAAGATGGTGCGTTGACATAGGCGTTGGTGAACAACACGCCTTCGCGCGCTACCCGATCAAAATTGGGCGTCCGCACCACATCGTTCGGTGTGCCAGATTCTAACTCAGCATAAATACTGGCGTTCTTGCCCCAGTCGTCTGCAAAGGCAAACAGTATGTTGGGCCGGTCATCGGCAAACGTGGCGGTGGTGATCAAAAAAGCAAACAGTGACAATCGAACAATGGTTTTGTGCATCCGTTGTGGTTCCCTGAGTCAATGTAAAACAGTAATCAAAGCTGAGCTATATAGAATAACCTGCCAGACAAACGCGTGGCAATCGAGGGGAGAGAGGAAATTGGGAAACAATTTAAAGACTTAAGTTGAAAAAAAAGCTGGCGTTCATCAGTGAAGCATGCTCGTTTTAAGCTGCTAAAGCTGATGTCAAAAATAAAACCACCCTTTTGAGGTGTTTTTTTTATGGAAAATTACAATATGGGCTTTATCCTTCCACTGGATGCCTTATAATGATGCTTACTCCAACAAACAATTCCAATTGGGGTTGTCTGTGCTTTGTTTGGCCTGCTCTGCTTTTAATAGCGAATAGCTACCTTCTTTCTTGATAGACTGAAGGACTGGCGCGTCCATCAACGCTGTCCATCAACTTGGTTTCTTACAACCAATTGGTCTCGCCTTAGCTTTGTCGCGTATCTTTTCCAGAGATTTTATTTTTGAATTCTATTCTGGTGAATGAGCGCCTTGGTTGAAGTTTGGCCAAAATCTTTCCTTTCCTTTTCCCATTCCTTATCAAAAGTCAAGACTTCATGCTTAATTGGCATGATAGCGTTTCGTGTTGTTCTAATTCTTATTTTTTTCTTATTTTAGAGGGAGACTTTTTATGAAAGTCCAGAGACCTGATCGCCGTGGTTTTACGTTGGTAGAACTTCTGGTGGTCATCGCCATTATCGGTATTTTAATTGCGTTATTACTGCCTGCGGTACAACAGGCACGTGAAGCGGCTCGTCGGATGTCGTGTACGAACCAGCTTAAAAACCTGACGTTGGGGCTACACAATTTCCACGATACGTACGACCGCTTGCCTCCTGGGCAAGCGAATGATATCGCTCCTTTTGGAACGAAAACGAGTGGAGGAGGCTGGGGTAGTTCTTGGATTGTTTATGTTTTGCCACAAGTTGAACTCGGAAACATTTATGATGGAATGATCTTCACTGGCGGTTCTGGATGGGGTGGAAATGCCAACAACAATAAAAATGCCACCGCAGGTTCCAAGCTTAACCTGCTGCATTGTCCTTCGTCACCACTCAAAGAGCTTTGCACAAATCCTCATGGCGGCGGAAAATTATCGGCTTCCACTTATGTCGGTATCAGTGGTGTGGTGAATAATTTTGGTGTATTGAATGAACCACGTAACGCTCAACCTGGTGGTGCCACTAATTGTTGTTCTGGAGGAATCATGAGTTGGGGTGGTGTCTTCTACCCTCATTCGGAAACGAATTTCACAGACATTACAGATGGATTGTCCAACACGGCTCTCTTAGGCGAGCAAAGTGATTTTGTGCGGACGATCAATGGAGAGAAAAAAGACCGCCGAAGCTCAGGTCTGCATGGCTTTATCATTGGTACAAGCAAAGGAAGTGAGCCTAGAACGAACTGGAGTGGTGACTTACGTCAGTTTAGTACCTCGACACTTCGATACCGTATTAATCAAATGAAAGGCTGGGCCAACGGCAATGGAAACTGTGCATCGGAAGGCATTTGTCAGAACGCAAGTTCTAACCTGCCTTTCAACTCGACCCACCCTGGTGGTTCTCAATTTGCATTAGGTGATGGATCGATTCGATTTATTGCTGAGACTATTGAGGATGCGGCTTTAGCCCGTTTGTGTACTCGTGATGATGGCGAGGTCTTTACACTTCCATAGGCAGTGACGATTTTCAGAGACGATGCAAACCTTGCGAATGTGCATTTTCGGTTTTATGAAAATGCACATTCTACTTATAAATTAGATTTAGCTAAATCAGAATTGAATTCACATTCTTATATTTTAGGAGCTCGAAGATTTACATGCTTAAACATCGATGGGCAGGGATTTTCCTTGCCACAATGCTAGTCGCAATCATCGGCTGTAGTCCTGAGACTCGGGAGGAAGTGTCCACTTATCCCGTGAAAGGTACCGTCAGCTACAATGGCGAACCGATTGCCGATGGTAATATCCAATTCATTAGCACTGCCGATAGCTTTACACGTGGAATACCGATTAAAAATGGTAGTTTCGCAGGCGAAAGCATCGAAGGGGAAGTGCGGGTTGAGATCACCGCTTTTAAAGAGGGTAAAGTCAACGAAATGTATAAAGATGACCCAAATGCTCAGCCAGAGAAGGAAAATTATCTT
>NVWB01000375.1 GCA_002733575.1 Blastopirellula sp.
GCTTCGACGGGAATGGTCGCTGAGATCGGCTCGCCCTGAACTATTATACTGGTGCGAAATGTGCGATACCGTCTTTCCTCGTCCAGCCAATGCTCCGGGGTAAGCAATACGCGTCGAGCCTGCTCGGCGCCAAGGACAATACGCTGCTGTCGAGTATCTTCTTTGCTCTCGTTTTCGGTAAGCGCGACTTGAAGTTTTCGTACCACTCCAGGATGCCGCAGGGCAACATCATGACGTTGCCCGGGATCGGCAATGATGTCATAAAGTTCTGTATTGTGGACCAGTCGCCATCGGTCGGTCATTGCCACTTTTGTGAATGATTCGACAATAGTGCGGTCGGGCCACTTTCCAACATTGCCTTCCAAAAGTGTCTTTAAGCTAACGCCATCGAAGCGTACCTTGTCTGGGTTTTCTAGCCCACAAAGGTCAATGAGCGTCGGCAAGACATCAAGATGTGCAGTAAGTTGCGGGATGTCATGTCCGCCATCGAATCCACCGCCAGGCCAACGCAGGAAGAACGGGACGCGATGGCCACCTTCGTAGGACGAGGTCTTCTTTCCACGCATTCCGGCATTGTATCCGGCTGTAACAAACCCTTGCTTGTCCAACTGGACACCAGCGGCTGTTCCATTGTCGGTCATGAAAATCAGAATTGTATTACGATCCAGAGACTCGGCTTCGAGTAGTTGCATGAGGCGTCCCATGTTATCGTCGAGATTAGCAACCATGCCGTACATGATGGCCGCATTGCGGGAGAAGACTCCTTCAACATCTCGGTAGCGAAGGAAATACTCATCCGCTACGAACATTGGGCCATGGACGACATTGGGTGCCAAATAGCAGAAGAATGGGTCGCCTTTACCGTGGCTCTCACGGATAAATCGAGACGCTTCCGTAAACCAAACATCTGTGCAATAGCCTGAGTATTTTTTTAATTTATCGTTGTGATGATAGGTATCATCGAAGTAATCGTTTCCCCACACGTCGCCGGTCGTGCCAATCGCACCGTTGCCATGATAGATGGCCTCGTGAAACCCTCGATCATGAGGCCGGTATGGATAGGTTTCGCCTAAGTGCCATTTACCAAACATGCCCGTGCGGTAACCGTTCTTAGCGAAGACATCGGCCATGGTTGGCACGTCACGGGCGATGAGATTAGTGAGGTTATTCGTCTGCCGTACTCCGACATGGCGACAATGTCTACCGGTCAACAAGGCCGCTCGCGTAGGAGAACACATGGGCGAGACATGGAAGTCCGTCAGTCGAACACTATCTGCATGGAGTTGATCAATGTTGGGAGAGTCGATCCAGGGATTTCCCAAACAGGCCAAATCGCCATACCCTTGGTCATCCGTCATGATCAGAATGACATTGGGCTTGGACTTATTCACGGGCTCTTCTGCCTGAACCGTTCCTGTCAGAAGAACTGAAGCTAGAACGACTATCGATAGAATCTTCATCGAGCCACCGCCCCTCTTCTTACAGTTCCCTTTTCCGGTTTAAGTAAGCTAGGCTTCAATTCGCCGCTATGGGTCAGCCAATGCTCTTTCTTTTTACGCAGCATCTTGGCAATATCCGGGTGCTGAGAAATAGCATTCGTCATTTCGTCAGGATCGTTTTTTAAATCGTAAAGAATGTCACCATCTTCGTAGCTGACTAGTTTGAAGTCTTTATTTTGAATCATGTTCACTCCGTGCTGTTCGGCATGAGCGAACTCTCGCTCATATGAGCCACCTTGAAGCAAAGGCATGAGGTCAAAGCCATGAGAGCTGGCAATGTCCTCCTGACTTCCGCCATAGAGGGTGACCATAGTCTTCGAGATGTCGAGCAGTTCAACCGGGCGGGTAATGACTTTTCCCTTGCCATACATAGGGTGCGAAATGATCGTTGGCGAATTGATGACTTCCTTGTAGAAGTATTTCTTTGAGTAGAGCCCGTGGTGACCGGTCATCGATCCCTGGTCTGCGACAAAGATAACGATCGTATTCTCTCGGAGGCCGCTCTTATCGAGGTGGTCCACGAGTCTGCCGACCAGCGCATCCATCATGGTGATCATCGCGAGGTAGCCGCGTCGGTATTCCGTTGAGTCACGCTGGTTCAAATCCATGTCGTTAGCAAGCGAAGCAGGCAGGCCGGTTTTCCGCGCGGGGATCACCGGATCCAGATCAACGTCTTTGTAGAGGTCTTTGTATTTTTGGGGAACATCCATGGGCGGATGAGGAAGGGTAAGATCAATCCATAGGAAGAATGGGTCTTGTCTCTCTTCCTGGCCACCAAGCCACTTAATCGCGGAGTTGATAATGAAGCTGTCGACGTAGTCTTCCTCATCCAGCGGGAAGTCGATGTCGATTCCTCTTCGCTTTTTCGTATAGGCGGTTACCAGCTTGTCGTAGATGCCCTTGTCGTGAAGGTGTTTTGAATAGGGATCTTTCTCTGGAGGATGTTTTCGGGCCGAAAGTGCAACTTTTCCGCCCATGCTGAAGGCATGATCAAAGCCCAACTGATTTCGTATCACTAGATTCTGCTCGTCGTAGGATTCTCTTGGATCGATACCAAAGGGTCGGAAGTGATTCTTGCCATAGAGGGCCGTATAGACACCGGCCCGTCTCAAGGCGGCTGGGAACGTCCAGCCATTTTCCGGTAAGCCCGCCGAAGATGCGTTCATATAAATGCCCGTGTTGTGCGGATAACTCCCGGTGATCAATGAGTTTCTCGATGGAGCACACGCTGTTCCCTGCACAATGCAGTTCTTGAAGACTGTCCCTTGAGCCGCTAGTCGGTCTAGATGAGGCGTTTGCACAACCCGATGTCCCATATAGCCAAGGGCCATCGGATTGAGATCATCGGCTTCAATCATAATCACGTTCAGGGGCTTCTTTGATGATGAAAGTTTTCGGATTCTGACATTTCGCAACCAGAACGGGATGCCGTGGTCTTGGAAACCGATGAAACCCTGCTTCGGTTTTGTTTTCAAACGTGGGTGCGTCAGTTTGGCTCTGTTAACTAGCATGCCGTTGAGTTTGACGTTGATTAGGCCGTTCAGGCTCAACACGACCATTTTATTCCACTGACCTGCGGGCTTGGCAGTGTTGGCCGTAGGTGTGATACCTGGCAGGATGCCGCCGCAAATTCCATGGGCACTGAGTTCCGATTCACCGGCAGAATCTATAATTTGTATTTCAATAACTGGCCCTACAGCTTTCTGTCGATCTGTGACATTGAAATAGAATCCGCTGTTGCCGCCTTTCTCGTGCTTGTATTCAAACTCGCATTCAAAGTCTTTGTATTGGTGCTTTAGCCACAGATAGTCCCCATAGCGTTTCCAGTCAATTTCACCTTCTCGCGGTTGAAGATGGACCACACCATCCTCGTTGAGAGACCAATTGCCTGTTGTTTCAAAGTGCTTTTTCAGGTCGCCTCCAGCAAGAAGGTTGACGAAACCTTCAACGCTCTCATTGTTCTTTGCAATGGAGTCTCGACGTGTTGGCTCATCTGCCACCGCGATGGTTACCACTCCAGCAAGTGTAGCGGTAACAAACAATAGTGTTTTCACAAGTTGTGTCATAGTCTTCACTTTTTCATTAGTGGTGATTTTGTCTATTTGATTTCCCAGATTCTGATGTCATCCACTTGAATACCTTCCCCAAATGCACGAAAGATGATAGCCGGTTTGCGTACCGCTATTTCTGGATGTTTGCCAACAAGAAGAGTTTTGCCATCAATACTCACACGGCACTCGTCACCGATATTGATAAGCCTCACTTGATACCAAGTATCATTTTTCAGATTCAATTTAGCTCTTCCGAGCCTAGCTGCAGGATTTTCTTTCGGACTTTTCTTGTCTCCGGCCACGGTCATCGACACGATCTTCGAAGTGATGCTTACCGCATGAATGTGCCCTACCTTATTCAACTCGCCCTTGACCGGATCGAAACCCACATTGAAATTCATGGCATCGGTGGATGACTTGAGTCGAAACTCAAAGATCGCATTCTTCGTCTCCTGTATCAGATGACACGAGGCGGCATGATGTTCCGATTCAATCTCATTTCCAGAAAGAACACCATCCTTGACCTTCCACACTCCTCTCTTCACGATGAACTTTTCACCAAGCTCATTGCTGCTAAAGTCAAACTCCATCAGGAGATTTCCTTTTGCGATTTCTTGTCCTTCTGCGATACATTCAAATGCTTGAGCAAATAACATGCAACAAATAATTAGGGAGAAATGTTTTATGTTCATGGAAGATCTTTTCTTAAATATGATGTGAAAGAGATTCATTGATCTCTGGTAGGCTCAGTGATTTACTCAAAATGAAGAGTAACTTTATTCTTTGATTATTCCATAAAACTCTAATTCGATTTGATTCAGTCTAAACCATTCCACCTAATTCGCTACATGCAAAGTCTCAACTTATGGTACTATTGTCTCACCGGCAAGCATCGGCAGTGTTATCAAAATAGTTTTTAGAACAGCTTCGTATTGTAATAATCCACTATTTATTTAATAATTGTCTTGAGTCGTCCTAAATGGCTGCCTACTTAGATTTCCCATCATACTGACACAAAAATATCGCATTGACCTTGGATAATCTCTACGAACTTATTGAATTAACTGACCACGAGAGCTTTCGCGTCTTGAGATGGTCGGACAGTATTTCGTCAGTCGAAGTTCTCGACCCCAAAGTGAACGAGTTTCGCCCTCTAAGCGGGGTTGGTAATCAGTGGCACATGCATGCAGAAGTTGAAATCACTTTGATCCAGTCCGGGGTCGGGCTAAGAGTCGTTGGTGACAACATTTCGCAACTCGACGGAGAACAGAGCCTCGTGATGCTGGGCCAGTATCTCCCACATTACTGGATGTTTCATGGTGCATCATCCGGCGTTTCAATTCAGTTTGCGCCAGAAAGACTATGTCAGCACCTACCGGAACTCGTCGCTCAAGAGATCCGAGCCCTGACGGAAGCAGCTGCGACGGGACTAAATTTTGATGAAGAGATGCTAAGTCATCCTCAAGAGTTAATGCGTTCGTTGACCGAGGATGCACCTTGCAATTACTCTCTACGTTTTGCTCGAGTGCTTGAGGTTCTTGGTTCCCTTGTCAGCGTATCAAAACAAAGAATGAATTCGATATCAACGATGGCGATTGGTGGCAATATTGGCGAGATCGGTTATGCGGCAATCCAACGAGTTTTGACGTGGATTTTTGAAAACTTCCAGGACGAACTAAGCATCGCACAAGCTATACATGTCGCCAAGATGAGCAAGCCAACATTCAGTCGGCAGTTCAAAAGATCAACTGGTCAGACATTCACACAATATGTGAATGAAGTCAGGGTGTCTTATGCTTGTCGCCAGTTACTCAATTCAAACAAAAAAGTTAGCACGGTTGCACTGGCAAGCGGCTTCAACAATCTTTCCCACTTTAATCGTTGCTTCAGAAAGCTTCGAGACATGTCTCCTCACGAGTATCGGGCGATAGGACGTTAGACGCAAACTTAACTAAACGGAAAACGCTTCTCTTCGATTCACGCCAATTGATGTCAAGTATTAATTTTTGAATCGTTCCTATCTCACTCGAGAATATGAGTATCAAAGAAGTTTAGATTGAACTTTTTCTAAAGATCATTGTCAGGAAATTACCGTCACGGTGATTGCGAGACAATAAGACCACAAATTGATCTGATTGTAGGAGATGTCTTTCATCGCTCCGGTTATCCTAATATTCTCACGCCTTGTAACTAAGTTTACAACGAAACTATCCACCTCTTAATTTTATTAGGAAAGCCAAATGACGAACGATATGAACAACAGCGGTAATTGCTCAGCGATAGGGGATGTAAACCCTGAAATCAAGCGTCGACAGGGGCAAAGATACCTTATTACTTCAGAGGAAGTGCAGAAATATCATGATCAGGGCTATATTGTTTTGGAAGAATTTCTGACAGAATCGGAAATGGCCTTGCTTGACGAAAAGTTCGAGGAATTCGTTGCTGGTAAGGTGGAAGGCATGGAAAAAGACTTCTGCGATATGAGTCAACCTTACGGTACGCCAATCGAAGAGTTTAGGCTCGTCAACGCCATGCTGCCGTCCCACTATAGCGACGCACTTAAGAACAGTGCTTACCAGCAAGTTGCCCAGAGTGTGGTGGATCAACTGCGTCCCGAAGTGCCTTCCGTTATGGACTACGACCAGTTTCTAGCAAAGAAACCTGAGAAGGATGGCGCAAGATTCTCGATGCATCAGGATCTTGGTTACTGGCCAAAAACTGACGATACATGGACGGCGACCGTTTCGCTTGCATTAACAGACTCTGGCCTCGAAAACGGGTGTCTCCAAGTGATTCCTGGTACAAATCGTGAGTTAGAACTTAGATCACATTCCCCAGTCAATTTTGCGGACGGAAATTCTGCTGGTTCGCGGGATGAGTCTCATACGCTTGTGATCGAATCTCGGGAAAGTGACGCCCCGGTTTATCTTCCTGTCAAACGTGGTAGTGTCACTATTCATGACGAACGAATTATTCACGGGTCAGCTGGTAACACAAGCGATAATTGGAGAAAAACGTATGTCATGGCGTTCCGCTCAAAGCAGACAGTCGCTGAAGAGCGAGCAATGGGTTTCACACACTCACACAATGACGTTGTCGATTGGGATACATTCATTTCGTAACCCTTTGATACTCAACTAGCCAGCGTGAATAGGAGCATTTGAACAAAATGCTCCTATTCGCATTTGGCGGCAAATCTTCTGGTGGGCTAGAAGATCAAATTGACAAATCCAGATTATAACCAGAGTATAAATAGCTCTAAGGTACCTTTGATATATTCGTATTGAACTGCCCTCTCGGAAAGCAATGTACTCTGTAGTTTAGGCAGTCCTAACTTAAAAACGGGATTTATTTACCAGATCTCTTTGTGCCCGCTAAAGATGTACTCCGGGGATTATTATCCAACAAAAGTACAAGTTTTAGAGATGGAGTTTCAAATACGCTGTGCAAATTGTGCATCAATAATTGGGATGTACCAGGCTAGAACTCAGGAACAGCTATCCCCTCTTGAGACTTGTTGTGCAATCTGTAGTGCATCGCGTGAATTCTTGATGTTTTAAGAGGCGATACGTGAAGTACTTAAATGAGGTGCCACACGGGATTCAAAATTCAGTTGGGGTAACCCAGTGAGGGTTCAAAAGTCCGTCCTCTGGTCCATTGTGGTCACGAGGGGCAACAAATCGCATAGCATCCGGTGTGTAGCACAAATTCACTAGAGGATTTCAGTAACATTATTCCGTAATGAACTAACTAAGTGAGTGGGACAAAGCCGGTGAGTTTGAGTTTATGTCTACAATCAGTTTAAATAGATTATTGACATCAGTCTCAAATAAACTGCCATTCTTCGACCGCCTGATTTCTAATTTTCATTTTCCACAAATCAAAACCACCTAAATTCTGACCAAAAACGTGTCAATATACTTGAGAGGAATCTTAGCTATTCACGGCGAAAAGATTTCTATCTCTTCTCATATTGTTTATCAGGGCTTAGGCAAATTCTCTTGCCAAGGCATTCTTATCGTGAGTTCGCATCTTACTTATTTT
>NVWB01000040.1 GCA_002733575.1 Blastopirellula sp.
GGCACATGACCCCCATGGAAAACCCCAACGCGGTGAACCAACACCTGGCAGCATTCTTAGAACCCGCTTCGGTGAAGTGAGCACGATTAGTTGGGCGGTATATGCTGAACGCTAGTTTCAAAGGTGGATGAAGAAAGATTCATCCACCCAATGGCAAAGTAGTTCTGTTAGATCATCAAAATACCGAGAGGATTAGTGTTCGGTTGACGGAGTCGGGTGATCGTTAGGATTGGGTTCATTTTTCCTGTCGTTCCTGACTCAGTTGAGCCAGGCGATTGAATGGGGTTATTCCAGTAGGAATAGAAAGCTGCTTACTGCCACATCAAGAGAACCTTTTTTAGATGTGTCTATTACACAATTGGGATGTGCCTTTTGAAGCTTGCTGATCTCGGCTTGCGGGACTTCCATATCACATAAAATTAATTCTTCTAGGTTGCTAAGATTTAATAAAGGAGAAAGGTCGGTCAGATTGGGAGATATCAGCATGAGCCATCGGAGCTTCTTAAGATTTGCAACTGAATCTAAGTCCGTTAAGTTTTCGGCATTTATATACAATACTTCCAGTTGATCTAGCTCGGCAAGTGCAGAATAATCGGACACTTGGGGTTCATATAATGATAATATCTTTAGCTTTTTAAGTTTCGTCAAAAAGGATATATCACTTACATTATTAGCGAATAGACCAAGCTGATTTAAATTGGTTTGGTTCTCTAAAGGACGAAGGTTCACAACCTGAGAATTTCGGAGTTCCAGAGATGTAAGGCGATGAGAATTAGGAAGGGCAGGAAGGTTTGCGATTTCTAAAGAACTTAAGATGGACAATTTATCGAGTTGTTTCATATGTGCTAGAGATGGAAGTTCGTCAAGGATAGTATTGGAGATATTAAGGGTTTCGATAACGGACACTTCTTCAAGTAGCGTGAGGTCGTCAATCAAGTTCTCAGAAATGGTCAGATGAATGGGATAGGAGAACTGTGGCAGATACTTAAGGCTTTCTGGTTTCTCTAGATCAATATAAATAACCTCTAAACTCTCAAGTTTTGTCAATGAAACAGCACTGGCTATTTGAGCGTCACTTATATAAAGCCGTTTTAGAGATGAGACCTGAGACAAGGAAGAGACATCGGTGATTGGGCAATAGACGTTTGTGATAGAGGACTTTCTAAGGTCAACTACCTCTAACTTCGAAAGCTTTGTCAATGGCGTTATATCTGTGACATTGGTCTCCGATAGATTGATGTACTTAAGTTGTTTTAACTGCGTCAATGTCGAAAGGTCTTCGATGCCTGAATTATCAAAAGAAACCATCTCAACCGTATCAAAAACATCATTGCCGAGAAGACTTCTAAGCCAAAGATTGTCTGATGGTGCTCCTGTATCCCAACTGTTAATGCCGTCAAGTTCGTCATATTCATAATGATAACTCACCCAGCCCCCATTCTCCAATACCCACTCAACTGCAAGCCGCTGCTGTCTCGCTTGATAAAGCCGCACACTCAGTGGCACTAACACTACACAAAGCAGCGTAACCAACATAAATAGTGTTCGCATACTAAAACGAAATTTAGGCAGCCACTTCATTTACACTTTCCCGATTAGATTCGACGCACGGTAGTTCCGCTAATCCGTTGAATTAATCGCCGCATTTCAAGCACGCTGATGGTTGAAAGAACTCGTTGGATGGGGAGCCCGCTCTTTTCGACAATGGTGTCCATGTCGGTCGATTCAACTGAGATCGCTTGCAGTACACAACTTTCCTGTTCGTTCAATTTTACTTCTGCCGGATGGCGGATCACGGTGGTTTGATTGACTTGCGTTGGTTTGGCCAGCGGGCCTAGTTCATCGATGATATCATCGACCGATTCGATTAATTTTGCCCCGTCTTTGATCAGTCGATGGCAGCCGTGGGAAACTGCCACATCAATTCTGCCAGGCATGGCAAACACTTCGCGTCCTTGCTCGTTGGCTGTTCGCGCGGAAATTAACGCGCCGCTTCTGGTCGCGGCTTCAACAACAACCGTGCCTAAGCTCATGCCGGTGATCAAGCGATTGCGTTGCGGAAACGCTCCGGCCATGGGCTTCATCAACGGAGCCGCTTCGCTGATTAAGGCCCCGTTTTTTACTACTTGCTCTGCTAACTTATCGTGTTCAGGCGGGTAGATGCTGCAAACCCCGCCGGCCAAAAAGGCGATCGTTCTGCCTTCGGCTTTTAATGCTCCACGATGTGCGGCGCCGTCGATGCCTCGTGCTAATCCGCTGACAATCGTGAAGCCAGCTTTTGAAAGTTCAAAGGCAAAGCGTTCGGCCTGACGCAATCCATAACTGGTCGCATGCCGGGTTCCGACAATGGCCACCGACATGGAATCGCAGGGCAAGAGATCGCCTCGAACAAAGATAATGTTCGGCGGGTCAGGAATCTCTTGCAGTAGATGAGGGTACAGATCATCTTTTCGAGTCAGTATTTTGATTCCAAAATCACGGCAAAGATCGATTTCTCGATCAATGTCAATCTCGTGCGATTTGACAATTTTGTTCGCCAACTTGGGGCCAACACCTGTGACTTGTTGTAATTGCGAATTCGATGCAGCGAGAATCGCTTCACACGAACCGAAGTACTCTAATAAAATCACATTCGTTCGAGGACCAACCCCTGAGATCAGAGCTAAGCGCAACTGCGCACGGAACTCTGGGTCTTGATATTTTGCATCATTTTCAGAAGACATGAACGGCCACCACCAAAGAAGTGTCTAAAACGGCACAATCTATGGTGATATCATAAGTTACTCAGCAACGAGATGCGAGTCAGTTTCTGAAGAAGTTGAAGATTCGGTCGTAATTCCTGCGGCTACTGCCATGCGGACGAGTTCAGCAAGCGAAGTGGCTTGCATTTTCTTCATCACATTCGATCTTCGCAGTTCTGCAGTGCGTAGACCGATATCGAGTTCTTTTTTGATCACCTTATTCGGTTTACCTTCGAGAATCTTTTCTAGCACAAGCTTTTCAGAATCATTTAAAGTGGCCAAGCGACTGCGTAGTTCTGCGGTTTCCAGGGAAGAATTATGAACTTGCTCTTCTTTTTCAAGCGAAATTCGGATGCTCTCCTGAATTTCAGGGGCAACACATGGCTTCTCTAAAAATGTGATCGCTCCGGCCTGCATCGCTTGGACTGCCATCGATACATCGGCATAACCTGTAACGACCACCACAGGCAGGTTAATGCCTTCTTTCGTAATTCGCTGAACCAGATCGATGCCTGAGATGCCTTCCATTTTCACATCGGCGATGATGCAGCCACGAACTCCAGGTTGGAGTTGGCTCAGAAATTCTTCGGCAGATGAAAACCTTTGAACTTGATAGCCGAGTGAACTGACCATCATTGCGAGAGACTCGCAGGCACTTTCATCGTCGTCAAGAATATATATGGTTCGATGTTCGTCCATCGTTACACAACCGTTTAGGATTACAGGTGAGGGTGGGCTTTAAGCTTAATTTATCAATTAAAAACTGGCAAATTAATGCTTATTCTCTTTGCAGTATACCGCAATCAATCGGAACTTGACCAGTGAAACTATACCGCAGATGTTTGTGGAATGCCGCAAACGGGGTGGAAAATCTTTTTATCATCCAAATTCGTCATTAAGAACGCTCTTTAAGGGAGATACCTTACCGTAAAGAGAGTGGATGTTTTAAATTCAAGAGACTTTGTATCTATAGATTTACTAGTAAGCAGTTATCTTAAGATAACAGAGACCAGTTATCCTTCCGCAGTATCTTTAATCGCCTGGCTGGCCAACTCAGGCGAGACGTCTCCTACTAATTCCACATGCCCAATTTTAGTTGGCAGTACGAATCGTAGTTTCCCATGCTCAACTTTTTTGTCTCGCTGCATGGCATCCAATAACGGTTGAATCTCAACATCTGGAATCTGTACCGGAATATTCAGCGCCGAAAGTAAATCATACTGACGCTTTGTCGACTCTGCCGGAATTCGGTCTAACAATTCTGCCAATCGAGAAGCACACAGCATCCCAATTGAGACCGCTTCGCCATGCAGTAGAACGCCGTATCCACAGACCGACTCAAAGGCATGGCAGAAGGTGTGCCCATAGTTCAACACGGCCCGTAAGCCGGTGGTTTCACGTTCATCGTTCTCTACTACATCGGCCTTTAGCTGGCAGCAACGGGCAACGATATAGCGTAAGGTTTCGGCGTCTCGCTGGTTGATTTTGTCGATATGTTCTTCTAGATAAACGAAGAATTCGTGATCCAAAATCACGCCATATTTTACGACTTCAGCCAAACCGGCCCGGTATTCACGATCTGATAATGTGTCTAACACACCGGTATCAATCAGCACCCCTTGAGGTTGCCAGAAAGCGCCGACCATATTTTTAGCATTGGGCAAGTTGATACCCACTTTGCCGCCAACACTGCTATCGACTTGGGCCAATAAAGACGTAGGCACCTGAAAGAAGTCCAGTCCACGCGTAAAAGTGGCGGCAATAAACCCGGCCAAATCTCCGACAACTCCGCCACCGAGGGCGATGACCACGGTCTTGCGATCGGCTCCGTCTGCCAGAGCCTGATTCCACAAATTAGTCACCACTTCGATCGACTTGCTGGTCTCGCCTGGCTTTACGTTGTACTGCGTGATCCGAATTCCAGCAGCTTGCAAGCAATCGACAATGCCACCAGCATACAGGGCCGAAACATTTTCGTCCGAGATCAACAGCGCGTGCGAGATCGTAGCGCGCGAACTGACGAACTTGGCCAAGTTCGTCAAGTTGCCTGTACCGATTTCAATATCGTAACTGCGTTCGCTCAGATTCACGCGAACTTGAAGTGGGTCGTTGTTCAAGATTCTACCTGCACACTATCAATTGCATCAAACAGACTTGGAGTCGCCAATCGACGACTCGCTACACATTTGCCCAGTGGAGGAACCAACTAGGCGTTCACTCGATCCACATCATCTTGTGTGACCGTGATGGTCCGACAAAAGCCGGTATGCACGCGAACATATTCGAGATTCGCACAACTTGCGGCATCTTCGTGCAACGCTTTTTCAATCGGTTGCTTATCAGCAGTTTCCCACTCGCCCAGTTCATCGGGCCAGATGGTCTCGGCTTCAACAACAAGACCTTCACGATAGGGATCAAATTTATCGGGCATCTTAACCTCTCCAACTACAGTAGAGTACAATGGTAATCTGAATATGATAATTCCTGGAAAGCACAGGCTGGTGAACTCACTAGCGGCCTTCCAATCGTATTTTGACGAAACGACCAGTATACTTTCGATAGGTCTTCACGAAAATAGACCGTCTGAGTTTCCCGGAAGCCCTAATTTCACCCACTGCACACATAATTACATGATAAATCGCGGATCACTCTTAGTTTACGGCATTCTGGCAGTCGCCACGGCGGCCGGTATTGTCACACTAATTTTTACCTGGAGCCGAGGAAATCAGGCTTTAGAGTATTGGGGAACGGAGTCGGCCTTTGAAATCCGCCATGCCGCGACCATTGAACTGATTACGATTCTACAGGTCGAAGACCCAGATATTGCCAATGACCTTGCGGCCTTTGATTTGAGCAATGGCTCAAAAAAATGGAAAATAATCAAGCGGATAGATATCACCAAAGCCCGTGGCTTAACCCACATGCAGCAGGCATTGATCGAAGATGCCAGTTACCAATGGGGCGAAACGGACGTATCATGCACGCCCGAGTGGAAACATGCCTTGGTATTTACCGGCAAGAAACAGCCGGTCACCATTCTGATTGACCTCAACTGCGGTCAACTCATACAGCAGGGAAAGCAGCAAAATTTGGTTGCCTCACCCATTCTAAAAGCAGGCTTGCAGACCGTGTTTGATGAGCAACTGAACACAGGGGCAGGCCAGTAGGTTGGCCGCCTTGAAGTGAAATTAATGGTACCACCAAGGCTCGAAGCAAACGTAGCTGAAGTCGTTAGACTTCAGAGAACCCTCTATGCCGCAAAACCGAATTCTAACGAATCCGGCTACAGGTTTTAATTTGAGATCAAACAACAACGAAGCATCGTAGGATGGCTGCTCGTCAGCCGTCTGTTTGTGCGGTGTCAATCATTATTGGCAAACACTTCTCCAAAATCGTCCATGCTCTTCGCAAATAAATCGCAGCCGATTTGATGTGTGAAACGTAATTAAAAGCCAGCCGGATAAACAGGCGGCTGGCCTAAAAAGGCAGCCACCCTACAAACCTACACTTAGACTACTTCTGCATCAGCTTGCCCCAGATTCCTGCGACTACACCAACGGCCAACCCGCCTGTGTGTGCATAGTTGGCAACGCCCCCCATTACCCCTGCCCAACAGATGAGAAACCAAACGACCATAATAAAGATCGTTCTAGGGGGCAAAAAGGTCAAAGGATTGGGGTCGTACAATGTCTTCATCCACATGAACCCAAATAGACCATAGACGACACCCGACATTCCGTAGAATCCGTGATATTGCCCAAAGACCAAAACTTGCCCAAAAGCCTCGGCAAGGTTTGATCCTAACGCCATGAACAGGCACAGCATCAGGAAATTACGTGAACCTAGATAGTTCTCAAGTCTTCCGCCCAAGATATAAAGCCATATCATGTTGAATAAGATATGGAAGATTCCATTAGGGTCGTGCGGAAAAATAGGGGTGACAAATCGCCAGATTTCCCCTTTTTTGATTGTCACCAAAGGGTCTTTTCCAACTGTGGCTGCATCTCTATCTGAGTTAGAGACAAAACCTGCATAGTCATAAACCCAATAACCGATTGAGGGTCGATTCTCTTTGGTTGCGTAGAAAAAGATTCCCGAAAGTGTCACAACAACACTAATAATCATTAGCGTTTTGGTTACGGGGCCTAATGAACTCACCCCTCCCGCTCCGCCCATGCCTGGGTTTTTGAACTTACCGCGCATGTTGATGATGTTTTTGCGGCGTTGTTCGTTTTCTTTGTGTTCTACTTTACGAATGGCGGTCGCTTCGTGCTTGGCTTCTGTATACCGGCTGTGATCTGGGTCTAAGCGAAAATCGTCGAGTTCACTTTTGGCCTGATCAATTTGGTTTTCGTCATGAATCCAAATCGTCCATTGGTCATTGTGCTCTTCTGTTTTGGCAGAGATGCCTTGCGTTAGTAGATAATCGACGAAGCGAACGGCTCGCTCTGGTCTCTCAATTTTTCCAATTTGTCGCATAGGTCAAGTGGCAGTAAGCAAGGGTGAAGGAAAAGGTGTGACGAACATTTCTCAAAGATAGTTTAGCCTAATCATCTGTCCAACTCAATTTACCCGTCTCTAACATTTGATGGGCTTTTTCTACTTCGTCGTAGTATTCTCGACGCGCCAAGTGAGCGGCAGACCCTTCATCTAAAAAGACATGGACTTCGCGGTGCATTTGTAACGCACTGGCGGTTACTTGGGCGGTAACTGGTCCCTCAACCGCTAAGGCGATGGCCTCGGCTTTGTTTTCACCGAATGCCAATAGCGCACATTTTTTCGATTCCAGAATGGTGCCGACGCCCATGGTCACTGCCAAACGGGGCACAAGCTTTTCGCCGCCGAAGAACCGGGCGTTGTCTTTCACAGTTTCTGGTGCCAAAGTTTTTAATCGAGTTCGACTGCCCAGCGAAGAGCCAGGTTCGTTAAACGCAATATGACCATCAGTGCCGATTCCTAGAATTTGCAGATCGATACCGCCGTTGTCGACGATCATTTGTTCGTAATGTTCGCAGTACTTGTCGAAGTCCAACGCACGACCATCCGGCACATGCGTGTTTCTGACATCGATATTGATTTTATCGAACAGATTATGCTGCATGAAATAGCGATAACTTTGTTCGTGTGTCGGGGGCAAGCCTACATACTCATCTAAGTTGAAGCTCGTGGTTCTCGAAAAATCGAGCCCTTCTTCCTGGTGCATGCGAATTAATTCGCCATAAAGCTTCAGCGGAGTTCCGCCGGTGGCCAAGCCAAGCACGCAGATGGGTTTCTCTCGGACTAAGCTAGCTACATACCTGGCCGCACGCTGGCTGGCCGCTTCTGGTGTCTTTTCGACGATGACGCGCACGTCTTTTCTCCCTGAGAGATCGATTCAACGAATTTATGATGAATATCTGGCTTTCGACTAAAACCCGATAATAGGGTACTCAGCGCCGTAGCGAAAGGGTCGAAGTGCCCAAAATCGGCTGCTAGCAAGATTCCTCTAGAAGCAATGGGGCATTTCTGGCTATAATCCTGCCCCGCTACATTTTGGCCCGATGATTTTGAATCGGATCAAAACTTAAATAATCAGACCAGGAGTGAATCGACGATGCGATCAATTGCCGTATTGAACCAAAAAGGTGGCGTTGGAAAAACAACGACTGCCGTAAACTTGGCCGCCGCGCTGGCTCTCTCTGGCAAACGAGTCTGTTTGCTTGATCTTGATCCGCAAGGACATGCCTCTTTGCATTTGGGGCTAAGTGTTAAGTCGGGTCATGATTCAATTTATGAAGTGCTGGTCGGCGAAGCGTCAATTGCCGATATTCGCAAACAAGTGGGCGAGAACCTGTGGGTTGTTCCAGCCCATCTAGATTTGGCCGCTGCCGAGATGGAACTGGCAGGCGAAGTCGGCCGCGAGTTAATTCTCAAAGACAAATTAGAAGCAGACGATGCCGAATTTGATTTCTTGTTAATCGATTGTGCCCCGAGCCTGGGCGTGTTGACATTAAACGCACTGGCAGCAGTAGATGAAGTCTTCTTGCCGCTGCAACCACATTTTTTGGCACTGCACGGGCTAAGCAAGTTATTGCGTACTATTGATGTGGTCGCCAAACGGATTAATGATCAGTTACGTTTGACGGGCGTGATCTTGTGCCTGTATGAATCAGGAACTCGCTTGGCCAGTGAAGTCGATGGCGATGTGCATGAGTTTTTCGAGAACGGATCAGGCAGTGGAACCTCGTGGTCAGACGCCGAAGTCTTTCAGACCCGCATCCGCCGCAACATCCGCTTGGCAGAAGCACCCAGTTTCGGACAATCGATCTTTCAGTACGATAACAACTCAAACGGAGCCGAAGACTACCGCAACTTGGCAGAAGAAGTGCTAGGGCTTCAGCAAAGTGCGATGGTGGATGACGAAGACGACTATCAACGCGTTGCTTGATGCAAGTCGCTGGCCTTTGGTGTACTTTCCGATTAATGCTGATAGGACAACGGCAAAGATGCTTCCACCGTTGTTCCTTGACCGGGTGTGCTTTTGATCGCGGCGGAACCTCCGAACAGACGGGCTCTTTCGCAAATTCCACGTATGCCAAATCGATCAGGCGGTACTTTGCTTTGATCAAATCCGATGCCTTGATCTTGAACTACAATTTGCAGCGTGTCTTCGTTTTGTGTCAACCGAACACTGGCCTGATTTACCTGGCTGTGTTGTTTGGCATTGTTCAGAGACTCTTGGACAATTCGGAAGATGGCCACTTCTAACATCGGTTCAATCCGGTCAAATTGCACATCATGTTCAAAGTCAATCGTCATGTTTCTGTTGACCAGTTCCTCGGCAATCAGGTGGGTAATTGCTTCCACCACGCCTGATTCATCCAAGATCATCGGTCGCAAGTTGCCGATCATGCTGCGTCCTTCGTCGATGGCTTTTTGCAGATACCGTCCGATGTCGTCTAACTCCGTCTTTAACTTTTTGTCATCTTCCACACGGTGCGAGATCGATTGGACGCACATGTTGGCACCAACCACATATTGCACAAATCCATCGTGAATATCGTGTGCAACCATCCGTCGTTCGTTTTCTTGAAGCGTGAGTAAACGCTGGAGTAATTGCTGCTCTTCTCGAATCCGATTTTCGGCCTGTTTTTTTCGAGTGATATTGGATGCAATACATGTCACACCAATGATGTCATCATTCTCTCGGAAAGGCCCCATGCGTGTTAGATACCACTCGATGCCTCCATCTATTCCAGTTCCCGGGAGTTCAATTTGGATGAATTCTCCTGTTTGAATCACAGATTCCACCGCCTGCTTCATTGCCTTACGATATTCGGTGCTCGTGTAGTCATAAGCAGAGGTGTCTGTCATATCGACTTCAGTGTGCCCTTGCTCAGCACGGTTGATGTATTGAATGATGCCTTCTGGGTTAATGATCATAATCAGGTCAGGCGCGGTGTCGATCAGACTTCGCCATCGTTCTTTCGAGCGTGAGAGTTCGGCTGTACGCAGCTGCACTCGCTCTTCCATTTCATCGTAAGTACGCTGCAATGAGTTCTCTGCTTCTTTCAATTCGGTGATATCCTGAACTACAAAAGAGACCCCTGTTACTTGGTCCTCTTCGTCTTTGACCGGAAAGTAGCTTACTAAAAACACGGAAGTTTTCTCTGGAGTTTCTGGCAACTCTCCAGAGACCTCAAAGCCCAGGGCCGGTTCTCCGGTTTGAATCACGCGTTGATAGATAGGCTTGATGGTCTCCGCAATCTGCGGAATGATCTCGCTAATGTGAGCCCCAATGTGTTCTTCAACGGAATGACCATTGAGAGTCGCCAGACGCTGATTGACTCCAACAAAGCAAAGTTCCGTATTCACCAACCCCAATCCAACTGGAGCCCTAGAGTAGAGGTTCTCCATGTCCTTGAGTTGTTGTTTTGCCTGACGCAGTTCTGCATCGATTTCCGCATTTTCCTCGCGAAGACGTTGGTTTTCTAGGATCAAATTGGATTCGTCAGAAGTTGTCATCACGTAATTCTCGAGTGCCGGATTCACCAGATAGAACGACAATTACACAGTATACGATCCTGCTTCACAAGCCTAAATCAGAAGAGTGACACTCGATGTTATGCTGCCATATAGCAAATTTGTCTACTCTGTCATTTCAAGGAGGTCCTATTTTTTCAACTCCCTTAGTGAGAGTTGTCCTTGGCGGATGAAATCCATGGCATCAGCCAAGATGCGAACTGCTTCTTGATCGGCATGGAAGCCGGCGGAGTTTTCTGACTTCACAAAGTCGACATAAAAGCTTGCCTTGCGTTGCATTTCGAGTGCGGTTGCCAGCTCTTCTTCTGGCATGCCATTTTCTTTGGCTTGATTAATGTCGTCGATTAGTTCAACCAAAGCTTTGAGGGCCATCTTACTGGTATGCACGGTACGACCTTGAATGGTTTCGACCCGTGAGATTAATTCTGTCTCCGAAGCTTTATGGCAAGTTTGACAGGCTCGGTTGATATTCAGCAGTGGTGAACGAAGATGATGATCACTGATCTTGGAAGCACCGACTCGCTTGTAAGGCATGTGACAGTCGGAACAAGAGACGCCAGCTTTGTGGTGAATTCCTTGCTTCCACAGTTCAAATTCTGGATGCTGGGCCTTGAGCATCTTGCCGCCAGTTTCGGCATGCGTCCAATCAGTGAAACCTTCTTCTTGAAAGTATTCGTAGATTTCTTCGACCTTTAATCCTTTGCTCCAAGGATAGACCAAGCGTTTATCTTCACCTTTGAAGTAGTATTCCACATGACACTGGGCACACACGTACGATCGCATTTGTTGATGCGTAGCATCGCGGTTGACATCGTAATCTTCGATGCCTGTTGAATTTTTGTAGGCTGCGATGCCTTCCATGAATGATGGACGCGAGATTCGCAATGCCATGGTCTTCGGGTCATGGCAATCAATACAACCAACGGGATGAGCCAAATGTTCTTTGGTTTCTTCATAGGACATTTTATTGAAAGCTTCGAAGCCTTTGACTAAATCGCCGTGCCCTAGTTCCATATAGCCAGCATACATCGAAGCATGGCAATGAACACACGTACCGGGCTGGCCTACTTTTTGGCGTTCGGTGTAGATTTGATCTTCTAACATAAACGCATGGCCACGTTTCTCTCGATAGTCTTTTGAAAAGGCATACCCGGCCCACATTCGCTTGAGTTCTGGCACTTGTTCAATCACACTACGTGAAGTAACGCTACGCGGATCATCTTCGGTCGGGGTGCGAGGAATTGCTTCGCTGCCGCCATAGAGGGTTTCTTCCATGTCGACCGTTTTTAGATAGTCGTCATATTGCAGCGGAAAGTTCTTGCCCCAGATAGCCGGGTCTTCCGTCTCGTCGGTCAGTTCAACCACTCGAAAAAACGTCTGTCTTGCTTCTTGTTTTTTCTCGAAGACATCCACCAATAAATAGACCGCTGCAAACGCAGCAATGGCGGCACCCACTAAAAAAGCGAAACCGGCTGCCAGTGATTTGCTCATTCCGGTTGATTGGTTCTTATCTGAATCAGCCATCGATTCTTTTCCTTATCAGATCTCTGTAAGACTTTGCTGTAACACTTAAGCTGGAACACCGCTTATTCATGCCCAACATCGCCGTGACAGCGGATGCAGGATATTTGTTCAAAACGCTCAGCAATTGGTTCAATCGCATGCACAACATCTTGGTGGCAATGCCGACAACTTTGCTCGGTGACTTTGCGGTTAAAATCGGTGATAGTCAGATTGTCTTCGTAGTTCCCAGTGGTAAATGCCCAAGAATGATTAAAACCATTCACTCCTTTGACATAGTATTTATGCACAAAATTATCGTGAGGGGCATGGCAATCATTACAGGTTGCCACCGCCTTGTGAGAAGATTTGTGCCACGCATCCAAGTTGTCATTCATAATGTGGCAATTGGCGCATGCTTGGGGGTCATCCGAGAGATAGGAGGCACCTTCGGCATAGATAAACGTATAGCTGCCCACGCCAACTGATGTGCCCAGCAGTGCCCAGAACATATAAGCCAATACCGCAGGCAAGGTGGCCCAACGTAATAGCCGCATCAAAAACATGGCCGTGTCCCCTTAAACTATCTACCGATAGCTACATCCCCTAGGTAGCGATCTGGCAGTATTAGAATGGTAGGGCTAAGAGCAAGAAGTTCGACCCCTGTGAAAAGAAAAAGGATCGATTTCTTTTCGATGATACCAGACAAGCAACATGGCTAATGCAGGGTTTTTAGCGACTCGATTCTTTCAGACTTTCTGGCGACCACCAGTGATTTAGCTGCCGAGTTAGCTCGATCACTTGCTCTGCGTACGTCGGATCATCAATCAAGTTGTTCGACTCGCCAGGGTCTGCCACTACATCAAACAACGCTGGCTTTTGTAGATAATTGTTCCAGGGCGATTTGCCTTGATGAGCATGAGGAACAATTAATTTCAGTTCATGCTGACAGGCCCAGCGATAGGCGATATCTTTGGCCGGGTTGCCAAGCGAACTGGCATCGCCGGGGTAGATTTCGCCGAACAGGGTTCGCTTGGAATCTAGCGTTTCGCCTCCCTTAGCCGAGGGCAATAGATTGATTCCTGGCAAATTGGAGGGAACATCGACTCCGGCGGCTTTCAATAATGTCGGTACAATATCGATACTGCTGATCAGTTGTTGATGTTTGCCCGGTTGTACATGATTGTCCCAGCGAATCATGATCGGAGTTCGTAGCCCGTAGTCAAACGGCGCTCGTTTGCTGCGTTTGGTGTGATCAAACTCTAGCGGGTTCTTTTTGTTTCTCTTGGTGCTGGCCTCCCAGCCGTTATCTGTTACGAACAGAAAGATCGTATTTTCAGCCAACCCCTTTTTTTCGATGAACTGAATCAACTGGCCTACCGTCTCATCAAATTGACTGATCGCAGCGTAGTAGGGAATGCGATGCTCGGGGATTTCGGATTGATTTTTATACTGATCAAAATACTTCTGCGGAGAATCGTGCGGCTGATGGGGCAGATAGGGCGCATACCAAACCAAGAAAGGCGTTTCTCCACAATCATCGATGAAGTCATAAATCGGCTGCATGGTTTCTCGCCCGATTTTGAGACCCCAGTCTCCATTGCCATGAGCGGCCAGTGTTCCATCTGCCAGTTTCCGATTACCGCCGAATGTTTGACCAGGGACCGGTTTGAACAAAGTCATGCCTTCGGTGAAGCCTGCGTTGCGGAAATGACCTTCCCAGAACTTTCCGGTTTGCAGCGTGCGGTAACCGGCCTTTTCATGTAATAGTCGCGGCAGCGTGTCGAGCTTCTGAATGATCTTAAATGATTCACTACGCACGGTTTCATATTCGGCTCGCGAAGTCATGCGATTCATGGCCGAGTTGCCTGGCGGCGGATGATTGTAATGCAGCCCGCTTTGATGTGGATACAAGCCTGTTAGCAGTGTTGCCAGTGAAGGACTACAAACACTGGTTGGCACATATCCATTCTCATACACAGCAGACTGGGAAGCGAGGCGATCTAAGTGGGGCGTCTGTACTTGGGAGTTTCCCATGAACCCAAAGTCGGTGTAGGTTTGATCATCGGAAATGATCATGACGATGTTCGGCGGGGCGGCAAAACCAGTGCGGCAACAAATAATGAATGCGCACAGAATAAGCGCGGCGTATGATCGTTTCATGACAAGCATTCGTTGAGGTTGAATGATTATTTCCCAATCTTAAGCGCGAAGCGTGAGTTTTGAAGTTGCGCATTTTTAATTTCCGGGTGGCCGCGATGTCGGTTTTGGAAATCGCTGGCCACTCAATCACGCATATTCAAAACGACGTCGGGGTCGACGCTAGTCGATTAGAGGTTAGRCAGGTTCCCATTTCGCCCAATAAATCAAGGCTAAAATTAGTTTGAAACTCCAATTGAATTCCCTGAATTCCTGTAACCTCTGATGGCCTTCGGCCACACCGACGACGTTCCGAATACGGTTGATCCTGAAGCACCACCAACTCCGGAATCGTCATCGCTGCCACCCAATCTTGAAGTGCTATACAAAAAGCACTTAACACCATTTTATCTCAAATCCGCGCAACTTCAAAACTCACGCTTCGGGTTAAGATTATTGAATCTGCTAAAAGATTCCCATTGCCATTAAACTATAACGCACCACGAACCCGGCGACGACAACACTGACCATGGTCATCAACTTGATCAAGATGTTCAAGGAAGGGCCACTGGTGTCTTTGAATGGATCGCCGACCGTATCACCAACCACTGCCGCTTTATGGGCATCGGAACCTTTGCCGCCATGATGGCCTGATTCAATGTACTTTTTAGCATTATCCCAGGCACCACCACTGTTGGCCATAAAGATCGCTAAGCAGAAACCTGTAGTCAAGGTTCCTCCGAGAAGCCCTAGGACTCCGCCAACACCTAATAGCAAGCCGACCACAACAGGAGTCGTAAGGCCTAAAATGGATGGCAGAATCATTTCCATTTGAGCCGCTTTGGTACTGATTTCTACCGGCCCGGCATAATCAGGCGTGACTGTGCCTGCCATGATCCCGGGGTCCGCATTGAACTGCCTGCGGACTTCTTCCACCATGCCCTTGGCCGCTCGACCTACGGCCTTCATCGTGAACGCACAGAAGACAAACGTCACCATGGCTCCGATGAAAATTCCAATTAAGACCTTGGGGTTCATCACGGTGGCTTCATAATAATTGGTGAAGTCAACGAGTGTTGCCTCGTGCAATGGAATCAATTTGTCATTCGTAGCTTTGAACGTTAATTCGGGGTGTTCATCGTGCATATGGACTGTAATCAGTGATTCATCGATTTTCACCAGACCCGATTTTTTTGTCACTTCTCTCCAGTCTGCCTTGACCTCATCATGTCGACGATCTGTCGGCATGGCGAGAAAACCAAAGACTTTTTCGATAGTCTGGCCCTCGTTCTTTTCATCAGGAACCGTGGTTTTGTAGAGCACAAAACCACTGGATGCTTTGTAAGCTTGATCCATTTCAACTTGGGCGGCAACATTATCGCCCCAGCGTTCAAATCCAATGCGAACTTCTTCAACATAGGCGGCCATCAATGCCAGGGCTGTCAGAGCGGCAGAACCAATCGCAAAGCCTTTGCCTGTGGCAGCGGTCGTGTTGCCTAAACTGTCTAAGGCATCGGTCCGTTCGCGGACGATTGCTGGCAACTTCGACATCTCGGCGTTACCACCCGCGTTATCGGCAATAGGGCCATACGCATCGGTCGCCAGTGTGATGCCCAGCGTGCTGAGCATACCCACCGCTGCAATTCCTACGCCGTACAGTCCCAAGGCGAAGTAGGCAGGGTCATTGAATTGCCAGCCATTAGCAGAGCCAAAAGCTCCTAGCGTTGCAAGGCAAATTACAATCACAGGTGCCCAAACGCTCATCATTCCATCAGCAAGTCCGCCGATGATAATGGTGGCCGCTCCGGTTTCGGCTTGTTCGGCTAGATTCTTAGTGGGGGCGAATTCATCACTGGTTGAGTATTCGGTCCATTTGCCAATCACCCAACCGGCGGCCAGCCCAACCATAATGCTCAGTGCTACTCCTGGAATTTCGATTCCGATGTTGATCATGGCCACCGGCGGCATGAGCCACATCGATAATCCGATGGCAGCTACCGCAACTAAAAATGTTGACGTATTGATTCCCCGTGCCAGGGCTGCCAATAGATTTTTCTGAGTCGCATCTTTTTTAGTGCGAACCATATAGATACCGAGGATGGAGAGAAAAATGCCTACGGCTGAGATCATCATCGGTAGAAACAACGCTTGTAATTGTGCAGTCTCTTTATCCATACCTGATTTTGCCAGCAGTTCAGGCGAGGAAAATGCGGCGACCCCTAACGCGGCGGTTGCCAAGATCGATCCACAGTACGATTCATAAAGATCGGCACCCATGCCTGCGACATCGCCAACATTATCACCGACGTTGTCCGCGATGGATGCCGGGTTTCTTGGATCGTCTTCAGGAATTCCTTGTTCTACCTTACCCACTAAGTCGGCACCCACATCGGCCGCTTTGGTGAAGATACCTCCGCCGACTCTAGCAAACAGTGCCTGGCAACTGGCCCCCATCCCAAAGCAAAGCATGGTGACCGTGACTTCAATCAGCGGCAAATCAAATGCCCAATAGAGCACGGCAAACCAGATGGTGATATCGAGTAAACCTAGACCGACGACAGTCAGCCCCATGACCGCTCCGCTACGAAACGCAACTTGCAGCCCTTGATTCAGAGAAACTTTAGCCGCAGCGGCGGTTAGGCTACTGGCCCACGTGGCGGTTTTCATTCCGATCCAACCGGCCAAGCCAGAAAAGAAACCGCCGGTAAGAAAGGCAAACGGAACCCATTCACTTTGCACTTCGGCCCAGTATGCCAAAATAGCGAGAAACGCGCCGATGACAATAAAGAAGATGGCCACAACTTTGTATTGTTGTCGAAGATAGGCATCGGCCCCTTCACGAACATAGCCAGCAATTTCTTGCATCCGCTCTGTTCCGGGGTCGGCCTTCATCATTTGAATGAAAAAGAAATATGCTTGAATCAAGGCAACCAATGAAGCCCCAAAGACAATTAGCCAAATAATTACAGCCATTTTTTACTTTCCAATTTTCTGTATCAGAGAAGAAACGTAGCCTGATACTTTGCCTGATTTATATTCCGTTGGTTTCAGCGCGAGCAACTGCCATTGGTGTAAGAGATCACCAGTAAGGTAGGGGAAAATGTGTCTCGACATGAATCCATCCATCATTTGTGAGTGCAGTCGACTATCGCCGAGAAAAGTCGTCTCCGATTATTAATGTTTTTCTCCGATACAAGAAGTCCGTATTTCTGTTTTTCCAAGGAACTTTGAAAAGAATTTTGAATTATGGAGACTGGCCGATTACGGATTGTGAGGATTAATTCAGCAAGTCACTCTCTCTGACGAGCCCCAAAGCAAAGAAAATCCGCTACGAAGTCAAAAATACCCCCTATCGAATCAAGTCTTGAGACTTCCTAGAAAATGGCAAAGACAACTCATAACTACTTTATACAAAACGTGTTACGTTGATTCTCATGTGTTGGAACATCTAAAAACAACCGTGAAATCACAATTTGTAGCTAGAATGCCACCAAATATCGAATACAATTCGCTTGGCAAGTGGCCATCGACCGATTAGTCTAGGTGTTCAGTTCAATTTTGCTTTATAATCATTGGACGTGGGATGTTCTCATCTTCAACGAGACATTCCCTGCTTTTCATTACAGCTAATTTACCCGTATTGTTATCGTATCCGATTTCCGCGAGGGCTTAATCGTCGAAAGACGGAACCTAACAGGAGTTCCTTCCCATGAAGGTCGACATCGTAAAAAGTTTATCAGTGGTGCTTACTTTGGCTGCATCGCTGGCCATGATTCCTCACTCAATGCAAGCGGCCAAACCAAGCCTGCGTAACGCTGAGACTGAGACTGTTGAGTTATTCAGTGCCGAAAAAGACGGCCTGATTGATGTTCGGTTCATTCCGATGAACTCAGAACGTGGCACAATTATTATCACGAACCACACCGACAAAAAACTGAACATTGATATGCCGGCTGCATTCGCTGGCATTCCAGTGCTGGCACAAAATTTCGGCGGCGGCGGTGGCGGCCAAGGTGGCTTTGGTGGTCAACAAGGCGGTCAAGGTGGTCAAGGTGGCGGCCAAGGTGGCTTTGGCGGTGGTCAAGGCGGCGGCGGCGGTGGCGGCGGCGGTTTCTTCAATGTCATGCCTGGAAAAGTTCAACGCGTCAAAGTACAAGGCGTTTGTCTTGATCATGGACTTGAAGATCCAAATCCAAAAATTGAATACAGAATTCGTCCTTCCGATGAGTACACTACCAAACCTGGTGTTGCTGATCTCTTGCACATGCTTGGTTCAAAAAAACTAAGTCAAAAAGCTGCACAAGCGGGCGCTTGGCACTTGAACAACGACATGAGTTGGAGAGAATTGGCTGCCAAGTCAATCCACCATCTCGATGGAAGTGTGACAATGTACTTCTCACGACAAGAAATTTCAGTAGCAATGCAAGCTTCTGAAGCGGCTGTGAAAATTCACAACGCACGTGAAAAATACAGAAAGACCTTGAAATCTCAAGCATCGCTTGCAGACTAAGTCTCTCCTGCGAACAAACAATGAGAAAAAAGCACCTGACTACAAATCAGGTGCTTTTTTTATGCGCTTTTGGCCAACAACAATTCAAACTCACAGAGCAACTCTCGCTTTTCCAAACGATGACGGTTTCGCTGTTTGTCACATTGGTCTGCCAATAGACTCAGATCCTGTTTTTCAATCGATAAATCATTCTCTTTTGCGACTAGCCTTGCCGCTTGAGACTCTAGCTCTTGGTGTTGTGCATGCAACCAGTTGCGTGTTTTTTCTAGCTCATTTTGTAGCTCATCTCGCTGAGTACTCAAAGAGTCCCTTAAAGCGGCCAGTTCTCGGTATTGTGAATCGGCCGCATGAACAACTTCTCGATAGGCTTGGACCAAGCGTTTTCGGGTCTGTGCCAAGTCTAGGGTCAGTTGGGCAGACGATTTATGGGTTTGCAACTCAGTCCACAACTGCTCAATCACCAATCGATCTTCTAAGATGCTGCGATGCTTGGATTTGATTTCTTTGTGCATCTGATTGAGGGTTACTTCTCGTACACCACTTCGTTTTGCCAAACTTTCTAGGGCCTGTTGTTTTGTCGCAATCTCTTGGAAGCATTTCGCCTCCATGTGACCTAGTTCCGACTTTTGGAGAAGCACCTTTTGCTCCCAAATCTCTTGGTCTGTCTGCAAAGCGGCCTTTTGCTCTCGCAAGACTTTCCATTCTTTTTCCAAGAGTTCCTCTGAACTACTCAGCAGACGTGACCGCTGATCCAAAGCGGTGCGTACTGCTTCGGTTTCTTCCCAAAGTCTTTGCGGCACAACTTCGGTTTGCCACTTTCGTTTTCTCTCGGTAATCGCTTGATTGCGTTGTTCGAGTTGCATCTCGTACTGCCGAAGTATTTGAGTGCGAGCTTCTAGTTCGGCAACTTGCTTTTGCTCTTGGGCAACCAATTGTCGGCTTTGTAGAAGACACTGTTGCTCAAGATCGGCCTTCGTTTGATTGGCCGACTTTTGCTCAGCACTCAAACGGCGTTCTTCTTTTATCAAAGCCGCTTGTGCCTTGACGATCTTGTGACGCTGCTTCTCTAACGATTGCGTCTCGGTTGCATTTCCTGAAGCTTCGTTCTCAATCCTAGATTCCGACTCGACAGCCTTCTGCTCACGATCCGAAACGGTCAGTTCACGCTCTTCCAAAGATAATTTGGCACTGCGAATATCGGTTTCGAATTCAGCCCAATGCGTGTGAAGTTGATTTTCTCGATGCTCTAATTTTTGGTTTTGTTGCTGGATATGATGGATTAATTGTTCCAAGTGGCGGCGTAAAGAGTCCGGCGCATCTTCTGGAATGATGCCGGTAAGCAGTTCAAAATCGGCCGGCTCCTGGGTCACTTCCGCTGAGTCTGGCACCGGAACCGTGTGTGCGCCATCGACCCGAAAATTACCTTGGCTTGCAGAGTTCGAGGCCGGTGTACGTTTTGAATGGGAAGAGGTAACGGGTTGATTGTCATCCATGACTTAATTCCTAAAGCGAGCGTCGATTTTGTGCATCGCCCAGACTTGCCTAAACCGCACAATAGTATTTATTGGAATCGGCAGGTCTTCACCATTTAGATTAAGAAACAGCATCGGATAACCAAAATCACATCAGGCAGTGCCAGTAGTGCTAGCGGTTTCGACCATTTTTCACTCTTCTTATTCCATGAGAGCATCAATAATATCGGTGTGGCCGCAAGGCCATCAGAGACTACATCGTTTTCTAGTTGCTTTACCAACAGATAAATGAATCACGCAAAGGCCCAAAGGCGCCAAGGAAGGAAGAAACTTTTGCCACGAAAGACACAAAACACACGAACGGTTTTTTCCCCAATCTTAACCCGAAGCGTAAGTTTTGAAGTTGCCCGGTTTTGAGACAAATTGGTGTTAAGTACTTTAGTGATCGCACTTTAAGCTTGGGTGGCAGCGATGACGATTCCGGAGTTAACTCTGCTTCGGGATCAAACGTATTCGGAACGTCGTCGGTGTGGCCGTTAGGCCATCAGAGGTTACAGCGGCCAAGAGTTACTGAACTCAAATAGCATTCACCCTTCAATAAATCCTGGATTTGTAGGGCAATAAGGGAATCCTCTCAAACCTCTGATCGACTAGCGTCGACCCCGACGTCGTTTTGAATGAACGTGTTTGAGTGGCCAGCGATTTCCAAAATCGACATCGCGTCCACCCAAAATTTGAATCCGCGCAACTTCAAAAAGCGTAAGCGAGGACGAAGTGTAATTTCGTTTCCCCTACGTGTGCCACTGGCATTTTGCCAGTGGAGAATTGCAAATTGACTTCACTCGACGGCCTTTATATTGAAGTATAACGGTTCAAGTTGTGTTGGAAATCTACATGATTTCCGATCCAATCACACTTCACACTGGCAAGATGCCAGTGGCACACGAAAGGTAATGATGTTCATTCTTCTTTGTGTCTTCGTGCCTTGGTGGTTCATCTTTTTGCACTTCCTTCTCGCTAACACTTCGCGCTTGAGATTATTAATTAAAATCCACTCTAACCTCTGATGGCCTACGGCCACACCGACGTCGTTTTGAATATGCGATACGAAAAATACCCTAGGGTGTAGGCACCGTCCACGTATCGTTTTTGAACACCGATTTTTTCGGGTCAAACTCTGTGAGGTGTTCTAACGTAAGAACGGGCAGTGGTTCGTGGAACCGCTTGTCGATGTAGAAGCTCCACAAGATGTGGGTCTTTTTTGTGGCCGGGTTTTCAGTTGAAATCACGGGCATTAATGCGAGTTCGGTGGATAGCAGTTTTTGCATAATATACGCAGGTGTGTTTCCTTGTTCGCAGCCAGCACAGCGGCCCTCGACAATTTCCATACATTGTTCCAGCGTCAAGTTCGGTGCGTTTGCGCGGAAGGCGGCCTCCATTCCATCTTTCAGAAGAACCTGTCGGGCCTGAGAGCGATATCCGCTGCGTAATAATTTCACTGCTTCTAAGACATTCTCTTTTTGATCATTCGCGTCACGTGTGTTCATCGGTTGGGCGGTGGGGGTGCCTGCTAAAATTTGAATGTCGTGTGCTTTGTCTAATAAGAAGGCCAAGGCACGCATTTTCTTTGCTTCTTCTGGCGTTCTGGCCAGGGCTGTCATGCCCAATAAACTGCTGCTGCCCAATTTGTTCGGGTCTAAATAGGCGGCGAGTAAAAACAATCGAATTCCCATTTGGCGGGCTTCGGGGTCCAGTTTCTTTTCGGCCAGTTCTTCTGCATACTCTCGATAAGCGGCCGGGTTGGCGGGCGATAGTTTTGCAAGCCGCTCTTTCGAAACGGTCACTATCACATCTTCGATTTCGATGGCAGGAACAATTTTTCTTAAAAATGTTCCATCAGGTTGAGGCACTAACACGGTAATTCCATTGGCATCGCGTGAGTCTAGAAAACCGACAATCGGTTCCGACAAACCGCGTACAAAAACTACGACTGCGTTTGCTGGTGAGGTTGAGAAAATGCACACAACAAACACAACACAGGCCGCTAAGTGGAAGAGCCTAGCGGTGCAGCGGGTCAGAGTTTTGGATTTCGGTTGTTGATTCATTATGGTTGTGCAAGCAACTGCCACATTTTGACGAGGGCCGCTTCTCCATTACGAAGTTGAAGGAAGATGTTTTTTGACTTGCGATCATTCATTGCCAGGCGGAGCATTAATCCAGCCGCTTGAATGGTTTGTTTGGGTTTCGTTTGCTCTACTTCGATCAGTAATACTTTCAGCCAGATTCTCTGATACGCGGCGGTGGTGGAGATATCGTTGGATGCCAAGTAATTCACTACCCGCAGTTCATGCTCGATCAGTTGCAAGCGTTCTTTGATTGAGTCGTTGCTACTAGCAGACAACGCTTGTATGCGGATTTGGATTATGGCAAGTAGTAACTCGCTAGGCAACGTGGCCGCTTGGCGAACCGCTTGTGGCACACCTGCCATGATTGCTTGTTCGCCATACATGTCTAGCAGCAACTCTGCCGCACGATCTGCATCGAGCGGAGACAACGCGCCAACTTGACCCGCTTCGACTTCGATATTTGCCAAGGCATCTTGTAGTAAGATACGTTGCAGTTGCAGGTTCAATTTACTTTTTGTGGGCAGTACGATGGTTCTTCCCAGAAGTGCGCCAACAATACTTTGGAGATCATCGACATTCCGACGCGCCGATGGCATCTTGTCAGCTATCGCCAGTTTGAGAGTGCCCCAATGCGAAAATGCAGGGATTGATCGAATCACCAGATCGTGTTCGTTGCGGGGCTTCAACCTAAATAGATAGGCAACCAACTGAACTGCCTCGCCATACTCCAGGTCTTCGATGCTGGGTGCCAAGCTGGTCAAAGAATTTAAGATCGTCATTCGTAGTTGTGGACTGCTGTTTCTGACTAAACTACGGATCAGATCTGAGGTGCGTGGATCTGCAATACTGAAGCTGGCCTGGTTTGTAGCAGCGGCAGGAGCAGCCGGATCTTGCTCCTCTAACGAGGGCCGGCCATCCCCGGTAAGTCGCTCGAAACTCTGTGTACCTAGATCTTTTTTTGCCACGGCATGACCTAGTGTTCCTATATACGAAAGCAGTAAGGTCTCTTCTAAAAGCTCGGTGGGCGAGAGTCGTTCATCATCAATCAGCGTGACTGGATCTGCTTGATTCCAGAAGTACCGCCAACGTTCTTGAGCCCCGCGTGTTAGTGAGCTGGCACCTTGGCTGTTTCGCATGAGTGTGGCAGATTGATCTGACGGCAGCCCATCTATGTTGACTTGCATAAATCGAGAAAGCATCACGCCTAACTCAGATTGAATCGAATTGTTGTCGAGGCCGACCTCGTATAAATCAATCAACTGTAAAAGGCCCGAGGTGTTGCCTGAATCAATCAAACGCTGAACTACAGGTTTATACGCATCCCAGTTGCTCGATAATTGCGGCAAGACATCCATCACCAAATTGATATCCATGGCATCAACATCCGCAGAGTCAAGCCGATTTTTGATGGCATCTGACATGGCCAAATGCAGGCGAGCCACTTCGGCCACATTCTTATCAGCGCGTGTACTTAAGTGACGATATTGGTTGCGAGAAAACTCTTTTAAGCTGCTTTCTCTTAGATGTGTTGGATCGGCCAGGGCGATATTTAATTTGGCTTCCAGCGAACCAATGACCTGATTGGTACGATTCGGATCGATGTTGCTAGGGTCAGCCAGACTGGCGGCCATATCCAATGCCATAAACTGCCGTTCAAATAGCGGGACCGAAGTTGGCATCACCGTATCGTCAGGCACAGATTTTAAAAGTGAATTCAGAATTTGTGAAGCGGCCACATCACTCGGGTCAGCATGGTAAAGTTTCTGCAAGATCTGGCTGAACTTGTCATAGTTGCTGCCCGATTTATCTTCGATTACATCGCTCAATAGGCGAGCCGTAAGACGCTTGTAGGCCGCGGTCCGCTGATTTTCGTCTGCCACACAAATTGCTTCAAGATACTCGCTAATCTCTTGATGGTTTTGATACAGTTGAACCATATCAAGCGTTAGCCCTTCATCCCACCAAGGCTGTCTTCCCCATTTAGCAACCTCTGGCTGCAACTGATTTGGATCATCATCTGGTACATCGGTGACAATCGTATTGATATTAGGGCCTGGCTCTATGGGGTTATTCTCTAATTTCAAGTAGTAGCCCAAGTACAGCAGTCCGACAAGAATAATTGAAAAACAGACAAACAGCACGCGGCTTGATCGGCGTTGATCTTGCTTGACTCGCTTCGCTTGCAGTTCGTTCTGATGGGCAATTACCTCATTGATTTCTACGAGTGTCAGCCCCCACTGATCTCCTTCAGCAATGATGCGTTTACGATTTTCGGCCGAAATATCATCTTCGTCTTCAAAAATCGATGCGATGATTTTTCCTAGATGCGAGGCGGCCTGTTTGTGTGAGATCAATTGTAGATCTTCATCGGCTACCGCATTTCGCAGCGTGAGTTCGGCAACCGAATGATCTAAGCCATGTAGGTCGACCCCTATATCGGTTAACTGCCTTGCGACTTTTGCGGAAACAATGCCATGTTTGATATGTTGAAGCTTGTCGAGAATGAACGCCCTAAACGCTTCAGAGCGTTGGATGTTTTTATTTTCTTCGCCAGTTTTCTCCGATTCCTTTTGAATCAAAGTCAAAGCGGCTTCGCCTTGTTCTGCACTTAGACCGAGGTCTTTTGCGACCGTGGCAATCATGGCCCGGCTGATCGAGTTGACTCCTCCTTGGCCGGCGATGATGGATGCAGCCCGCTGTTGGAAATCGGTAATGCGTTCTTCTTGTTCTTCCTCAATGTCGTCTTCTTTGGTCTCTTGATGAAGAGAGAGAACCGTGCGGTCCATCTTCTTGGCCACTTCATGCAGCAAGTCACTGGCCAGAATTTCTGACAGCCCTAGTTTTGTCACGCCTTCTTGGATCAACTTGGCTTCTCGCACCGGGTTGATATTGTGCGTGCTGAGTGCCTTGAATGCTTTCTTGAGATAGATACGAAAAGTGTCTTGGGCCGAAAGCGGTTTCCGCTCGCGCTTCTTTTTGGGTGCAGGTGTTGCCTCTGCTTTACTCTGCTCCTTTTTAGCAGCCTGCTTCTCAGGACTAGCCGTTTCTGATTTCTCTGGAAGAGACCTCGCAGGCTTCACACGTGCATCAGGATCTGGTCCACGTAGTTCATTGATCCACAGGTCTCGCCGCTCATCGGTAATGCCTAGCTCCGAGGCATGCTGGTAAATCATTGCCAATGCTTGGGGTGACCAGCCATGCGTGTGCCCTAAGATCAATTTGGCCTGCTGCATAAAACGAGGTTTTACGTCGACCGGTTTTTGATCAAACACGGCCTGTTTTTTAACAGTAGCAGCAGGCAGAGACGGAGGACTTGATTTTGTAGAAGCCACCGACGAAGGCGTTGACAGCGGCACAGGCGGTGGAGACGGAACGGAAACTGCTTCAACCAGTGCTGCTTCCTCTTCGATGACATCGTCATCGGTCAATCGCAGCACATCTGCATCGGTGATTTTAATCACTGGGGCACGTGGCCCAGGTGCATCAGTCGCTGGCGGTAAATTATTGCTGGGAAGCGGCGGTGGAACCGGAATGGTAACTGGTCGTTGATTCGGAAGTGCTGGCGGAGTGACAATGTGTAGTTCGCTACAAGCCATCTCGAATTCATCTTTGGTGAGCCCATACTTTTGCGCGTACATGGCCAGTTGTGGCATCAACGCCGGGTCACGGGTTCCATACGTGTGAATAAATTCCTCCGACTTTTGCAGAAAATCCCTGACCCGATTATCACCGGCTGAAGGATTCTTAGATGCGGAGGAGTCGGCGGCCATAAGGGAACATTAAGACGATGAGATTTACGAAGAAGAATAGCGCTGGTTCAATTCTATCATTTTATCGCGCCAAGGCGCTTTTCCCCCGTCAGAATGCAATAAATTGAACTGTTTCATCACTTTCTTGCCTGTTTTGGGGTCGTATTCTAACAAACAAACCAGTTGATAGTACTTAGCCTCGAACCACTCGGGCGAGTTTTTGGGTAATCCAACCAGTAATATACGCCAGCGATTAAGAGAATTGGTATAGTTTTTTGTGATAAACTCGGATCTTCCGGCCCTTTGCAAGTAATCACGGTCGGCTGGGTAAGCTTGTAGCAGGGCCGCTAAGTACTGGGCCGCCGCAGCGTGTTTGCCGGTGAGCGTGGCAAAATTGGCCAGTTTGGAACACGACACTTTGGCATTTTTGCTTTTCTTTAACGCACTCGGCGTGACACCAAGGTGAGTCACCAGACGCTTGTAGATCTCGTAGCCTTCTTCCAAGACTGCTTGGCTCGGGTTCGATCCTGCGCCCGTTTGTTGATCAAGTTCGAGGGCCTTGATAATCAACCCTGTCATCTCGTATGAACTTCCTTGAGCATGGGCTACCAGCCAATCGGCATGTTGCAAAGTGGATGCTTGATCACTCGCGGCACGTGCCACTAGTAGCGCACGATAATGATATTCGGCAATCGAGTTTTGCCCATCTGGGAGTCGCCCCACAATGGGTGCCGCTTTTTCGACATAGGTTTTAGCCAGACTGGCATCGAGCAATTTTTTGTTCGCAACGTCTACCACCATCAACAAACACTTGGAAACCTGAGCCTGGTGCTTCACCGAAGTTTCTAATTTAGACCCGGCCCCTTGATGAAATTGATCGACCGCAGTTTTCAGATCTTCCGCAATTTTTTTCTTCTCAGCTTCGCTGGTGCTTTTGTCGATCTGTTGTCGCAACAGAACGCATAAGTCGTAGCGAGCCGAAAGATAGTTGGGATCGGAAGCAGAAATCTCCATCAATTGTTTGATGGAAGAGGATAAGGAGCCACGTGTTTGTTGCAACTTGGCAATATAAAAATCGGCCTTTTTGGCATACGGGTGTGTCGGGAAATCTCGCTTGATTGATTCCAACACATCAATGGCATTCGAAGCATAGCGGGGCTGCTCTTTGGCCAAAGTCTGAAACGCCACAAACGACATCCAAGCAGACTCTGCCGCTTTGCTTTCATTGCCAACTTTCAGCCCCGAGACGGCGTCTCGAAACAGGGTGCCTGCTTTGGGTAAATCTTTCAATCGATAAGAACACCAAGCGAGTGTATAACGACATTCGGAAGACGAACTTAAGTCGTTCTCCGATTCAGGCGAATCCAAGGCAGCCGTCAAAATGGATTGTGCCTGCTTGTAATCGTTTTCCTCTTTTGATTCCTCGGCCTTTGTAAAAGCTTGCTGTCCTTGCAGCCATTGCATATAAAAACCGGAGTTCTGATTGAGTGGAACACCGTACTTTTCGAGCAATTGGATCGAGGCACTATGGTGTCCTAGTTTTGCTAGTCCCACGATTCCTAAATTGCCAAGAATGGGTAACTCGATTGATTGCCGGCCTTGCGGCGGTCGAAATCCATGCTGCGTAATGGTAACGCAAAAACTTGTTTTGCCTTCAGTGCTATTGCCTTGATAGTTGCCAATAATTTGTTGGGCAAACTCTCGGGCTTCTGCATACTCGGCCGCGTTCAGCAGACCTTGGATATACCAGTAGTTGGCCTGGTCGATGATGGCCGGCGAGGCGTTACTTGACTTGAGTAATTCAAAGCACCGATAGCTTGCATTGATATTACCGAGCAGAGACTCGCTGAGACCTAGCCCAATGAAAGATCGGGCTCTCCAATCCAGATCTAGGCCCAAAGATGCTCCTTCGATTTCTGAATAGTTGATCTCTTTGTTGAAGCCGAGTAACCCTTTAAATAAATCAATCGATTGTTTGGCAGCCGTATTTCCCTTGAGCGAGGGTTTGGTCAATTGCAGATAATAGTTCGACCACGCGGCAAAGTAAGCGGCCCGGCTGGCCACTGCTTCTAGTTGTTTTGTTTTTTTCAGTCGCGTTTCTCGGGTTTTACCATCGGGCATTCTGTCGAGAACTTCATAGAGCAGTTCCACTTGTTTTGTCAGTTCGGCATGACTTTTGATCAACTGCGGGGTGATATGTTCCAGAGTTTGCAGAGCCGAAGTAAACGATTTTTCATCCGAGGAATCATTGATCCATTTGGTGATCAAAGTCTCGGCCATGTTATAGTCGGCTTGCAGCAACATGACTTTAAGCGAAGGTGTATCGGCCTTCGGGTATCGCCGAATTAAAAGATCGACGCGATCAATGTATTTTTGCGCCTTGGAAAGATCATCGCCGAGCCGCATCAGTCGATCCGCATACAGCTCCGAGGCCTTTTGGGCTAAATCATCTTTGTCTTTCGAGCTAAGTCCCCGCTCTAGGTAATCTTCGAATAAGAGAATCTGCTGATCAATTAACCCAAGCCGGGCCAAATAGGTATCGACCTGATTCATCTCCTTGATCAATTCCTGAGATGAACGAGAATCTCTAGCAGACGAGCTTTGCGCATGCAGATTCTGACTGCTCATCAGAACGAGGAGCGTCAGCAACAGGCCAAACAGAGTTCGGCGGGTGTTAGTTTTCAATGAGTGGAACATAAGATACAACCTGAAAACCAGAAGATTTTGCGGCTTGAATAGCGGCCGCCGCCATTCCATAAGGAGCCGCATCCGATGCCCTGACAAATGCCCCGTCGGACTTGTTCGGAAACTGCTCTAATACTGCCTGTAATTCGGCATGCGTATTGTATTGATTGGAACCTAGCATATAGACAAACCGGCCATCGCCCTGTTTGACTTCAATGATCGCTGGTTCAAGATCACTCGGTTGACTGCTTGATGTCTTTTCATTCACCTTGGTGGCAGTTTCTAATTCACTTTCTGACGTAGTGAAGCTAGCGGTGACCAAGAAGAAGATCATCAACAGAAATATGACATCAATCATACTCGTCATCTGCAACTCAGTATCCGCACCGCGCGACATTTTTTTGGAAGTAAGTTTCATAAATCAACATCAATAAAAGGTGTCAAGTTCGTTGTGTTTTCACAATCTCAAGCGTGAAGCGTAAGCGAGGACGAAGTTTAATAGCGATTCCTCCTCGCTTACGCTTCGGGTTAAGATGTTCATACAGCTACATACAGCTACTCAGGAACATGCACCGCCAAGCGTACGCGCGATATCCCTAGTTGGGCCAGTTGTTTGATAACATCGTTTTCGGTTTTACAGGTTCCGTTGGTATCACCGCGGATCACCACCTGCACACGGTCGGGATCGTTTTCCATCTTGATTATTTCATTGCTAATGATGATGGCCAAGTCGCCCAGGTCGATTTGATTGTTGCTCACGATAATACTGCCATCGAGCATGATATTGACCACGACTGCCGTGGTCGACTGTTCTTTTTCACCCACCAGTTCCGGCAAATCCAAAGGCTCACGATTCGCTTCGGAGACCCTCATGACCGTGATGATGAAGATCAACAGCATAAACACAATATCGATCATCGGCGTGAGATCCATTTCTGGAACATGCCGTGATTTTGGTTTTGATAGTTTCATGGTTCTTACTCCTTAGGCAATTATCGACGTCGCCCAAGTGGCATCATAATTTGTTCAACACGCTTGCCTGCTTCTGCTACCAGAGAATCAATCCGGTTGACGAAGAAGCTGTAAGCCACCATGGCTGGAATGGCGACCACCAAGCCTAACAATGTGGTGACCATTGCTTGACCGATGGAACCAGCCAGTTCATCGCCTTTAACCGCTTGCGAACTGGCTAATGCCATGCTGTTAAAGGCTTTGATCATACCAAGCACCGTTCCAATCAGGCCCATCATGGGAGCAATTTTTCCGATCAGTTCCAGCACCATCATTTTTCGATAAAGTTGCCCGGTTTGCTCTTCGCCCGCTTCTTCTACGGCCGCTTTATATTCAGCAAAACCAAATTCCGATCCACGGTAGCGTTCGAGCCCTGACTGCACCACATAGGCCAATAGTGAACGGTTCATCGGTTCTTTGCAAGCTTCAATGGCCTCGTCAATTCGCCCTTGCTCGATCATTTCTTCCAAGTCAAAGGCCACCTCTTCTGGGATCAACACACTGCGGCGAATGGTCAAAAAATGTTCAATGATAAACCCAATGGCCACCATCGAAAGCAACCCGATCAACAGGCCGACCAAACCACCATCTTGCAAGGTGTCTAACATCGTACGCTTCTCGCCGACCGTCTCATCGCCCGGCACTGCCGAAGTGTCATCAAGCGTCAGGCTATCGCCTGCTGGCGGAGCTGGTGTTTGTGCATAACTGCCTGTTGACAAAAAATAGACAGCACACAGCATCACGAAGACCGCGATGGGGCGATAGATCGAATTTTTATTCATAGGTGTATCCTCAAAGGTCGTTGCTGTTAGAGAGTTGTTTTTTAAGTTGTGTCGCGTGAAAGGTTCCGCTGAACTTTGATAACAGTTCTTTGCGAACACTGGCCAGATTGCCAGGTTGTTTTAAGCGTTGATAGGCTTGCATAGCACGGTGCAATGCTGCGGCTGAAAGCTCGGAACTCTTGTCGCCTTGGGTGGCTGGGATGATGAGTAGATCGAGTGCCCCGCGTTCGACCTTGTTGGGATCGGAGCCTAGAATGCGAGCGGTGCCTAGCCAATAGTGTGCGGCTGGCCGATTGAACTGGTGCATGCTATAAACTTGACCGGCCAATATAATTTCGGCAAGTTCATACTCTTTGGCAAGCACATGTTTTTGGGCTTCACATAAGGTTTTCCACTGGCCAGTGATCGCAGGCGTGTCTTTAACATTTGCCAACAAGTTGTCTGCCGCTGCTACATCTTCTGCGGCCAGTGCGATGGTCACGTAGTAAATCAACGCCGCTTGAGGGATGGGAGCTTTCATCGACTGAGCGGTGGTGCGAATCTTGGGTAGAATTTTTTTCGCTGCCTCTTTGTCAAAAAAGACCGGAACAATCTCAGAGGTAAAGCCACTGGTGGCATCATAGTTTAATTTACGCGGCCCTGGTAATTTTTCATAATAGCTCTTATTGTTTCGCAACTGGTCGAAGCACAATAAATAGGCTTCCACCGCCTCTTCACGGCGGTTGTCTGCCAAACGTCCCCACATCAAAGCTTGCACCACCATATAGGCCGATTGACTCGATCGAGAGCGATAGCGGGGCAGCAACTTTTCGGCTTCCTCCACTAAACCGGAATAATCTCCGACCGTTAATCGTTGGCGAATTCGATACAAGGGTGTACCAAGTTCCAGTTTAAGGCGATCAAAGCCTGCTTGTTTATCGGCTGCCACGGTGCCCCGTTCGATTTCATCCCAAGTCACAATTCCCTGCCCGGCAATTTTGACTCCGTCTTCATCAAACGCGGTGACCGTGACGCCGTTCAAAATCTTGAGATTACGCAAGATGATGCGGTCTGCCTTGGCCGTATTTGAGAAGGACAACAAGATGAGAAATGAGAACAAAGCAGCCGACAAAACCATCACAAAAGAGGATCGCCTTTTGACCGGAGTTGTAGCCGACTTTGTTTTGCTAGAACGCAGAAACATGGCGGTATTTTCCTCCTGAATCTTCGGCAATTTGTCGCATCATCTGTTCCGATGATTTATCCATAAATGAAATGGTATGAATGGTCACCCGGCGACCACCAGTGGAATTCAGTTGCTTGACTTGATCGACCAAGTCGGTACCAAACTGTCCATCGGTCATAAAGAAGATGGCATCCGGTCGGGGTGAAAACTTCATTGCCACTTCAAATGCTGGCAGTGGAACTGTACCTCCGCCTGCTTGAACATCTTGTTGTAACCAAGCGGTTACCCGTTGACGATCACGCTTCGGTGAACGCCATCCTTGTTCTGGGTAGGGCTGATCGCGTGAATGAAAAAATACGATCTGAAAGGTTGCTTCTCGTTTCATGCTAGAGAGCGTTTCCAGAATTTCTTGTTTGACATATTCAAGTTTCTGGCCAGACATACTGCCCGAGCAATCGGCAATAATGCAGAACCGGCTTCCTTCGGCTTCGACGCCCATAAACGAAGCCCCGGCCCCAAGTGATCCGCCACCACCGCCCACGGTGCTGATCGAAGCCATGGCTCCGCCCGAAGCACCACTCGGCAACAGTTGTGAGATATCAACCATTTCGCCTTCTTCCGATGGTGTGGCAGACGGAGGGCTAACGTCCTCTAACAGGTCGGCCAAATCGCTGGGATCGGCTGCATCCGTCTCGACTTCGGTTGTATCTAACACATCGCCGCCAGAGTCTCCCAAGTCTATACTTGGCAGTTCACCCAGCATGACCTCTTCCCCTTCGCCTTGACCTGTTCGATTATCGCAGGTAACCGCGGCGAACATGATCAGCAACCCGGCGTGGATAATCACCGAGAGCAAGGCCGAAACACTGTCGTGAAATACGGAATGGAATAACGTAGGGTGTTCTTCTTTTACTTCTTTCAATTCTTCCGGTTCAGGCAGACGAACCAACTTAAAACAGTGCGGACATTCCACCTCACTACCCAACTGTTCAACAGTGGCAGACAGCGGTTTTCCACAGTAGAAGCATGAAAGCTGCATGTCGGGTCAACTTTATTGAAGGAAGCAAAAGGAAAAGAAGCACAATAAGATCAGAAAAGTAGGAATCCAAAACCGTAATCCGCGACTATAACAGTTGAACTCCACTCGTTTATGGTAGAGGCCAATTGTCCCTTAGTCAATCATCTGGCAGAATTAGACGCCTTTCCAATTCGCACTTCGCCAGATAGCATAAATGCTATAAGTGAAACGGTTTGAGTGATTTTCAGGCTGAAAAATCAACCCACGTTTGTGGCAGTTCGCCCAATGGCCGATGAATCTAGAATCAGACCCTCTTAAATAACGAAATGATTTTGATTATATGACTGAAAATGACCCCAATTTCCAAGGACTCACGGTTGCCTCGTTCGAAAGCCGTCGCCGAGATGAAATTGCCGCGATCATCGAAAAACGTGGCGGAAACGCCCTGGTTGCTCCATCGATGCGGGAAGTGCCTATTCCAGAAAACCGTTCTGCCATCGATTTTGCCAATTGTATTATCACCGGGCAAATCGAAATTGTCATTCTAATGACCGGCGTTGGCTTCCGTCATTTAATCACTGCCATCGAAAAACATGTCGACCTGCAAGCATTTCTCAATGCCCTATCCGACATCACCACCATTAGCCGTGGCCCCAAAGTGGTTGCCGCAATGAAAGAAGTTGGCCTCTCTCCCACGGTCAAAGTTCCGCTCCCCAATACTTGGCGAGAACTACTGCAAGCCATCGATGCCGAAGTGCCCATCTCCAATCAAGTTATCGGACTGCAAGAGTACGGAGTGACCAACGCCAGTTTGATCGCCGGCCTCGAAGCCCGAGGCGGCCAAGTTCAAAAAGTGAAGGTCTACGAATGGGATCTTCCCGAAGACACAGCCCCCTTAGAAGAGAACATCAAACAGATTGTCACCGGCAAAGTCGACGTGACCCTGTTCACTTCGGCAAATCAGCTAAACCATGTGCTGAAAATGGCCGATCAAATGAAACTAGGCGAACAATTTCGCAGTGCCTTGCGTGGCACGGTGATCTGTTCGGTAGGCCCCACCATGAGCGAACGCCTGCGTGACTTGGGCTTTCCGGTCGATGTGGAACCTGAGAACCCGAAGATGGGCCCCTTGGTCAAATTGGCCGCCGCAAAATCGGCCGACATTCTTGTTCGTAAAAAACAAATCCGTGTAGCATTATCTGAAACTGGACCCGACGTGAATAATACACAAGCAGCTTGGTACAACAGTCCCTTCATGAAAGCCTGTCGCCGCGAGCCAACCGACGTCACGCCTGTTTGGCTCATGCGACAAGCGGGCCGCTACATGGAAGAGTACCGCGAAGTTCGCGCAAAGACCACCTTTCTCGATCTCTGCAAAAACCCACAACTTTGCAGCGAAGTGATGTGTACCGCTGTGGAAAAATTGGGTGTTGATGCCGCGATTATTTTCTCCGACATCTTGCCCATTCTAGAACCAATGGGTCTCGACCTAGAATACGCCAAAGGTGAAGGCCCGATCATTCACAATCCAATTCGTGAAGCGAACGACTTATCACGCATCATGGAACTCGAAAGTGCTGACTCGCTGCACTTCGTCATGGAAACTGTGAAGCAAACGCGTGCCGACTTGCCAGCCCATATTCCGGTCATCGGGTTTTCTGGCGCACCATTCACCTTGGCCAGTTACGCTATTGAAGGTGGATCAAGCCGCAATTATTTGTTCACCAAAACCTTGATGTACCGCGACCCTGGTGCGTGGAAAGATTTGATGGAACGATTCTCGCGTGCCATTACGATCTACCTCAACGCACAAATTGCCGCAGGTGCTCAAGCGGTGCAACTGTTTGACTCTTGGGCCGGCTGTCTATCGACCGACGATTATCGCCGTTATGTATTCCCATATGTGAAGTCGATCATCGCCGGCATCACACCAGGCGTTCCATTTATTAACTTCGCCACTGGCAACCCTCAACTGCTGCCGATGTTGGCCGAAGCTGGCGCTGCCGTGGTGGGAGTCGACTGGCGAATTCGTTTAGACACCGCCTGGGAAACCATCGGCGAAAACTACGCCGTGCAAGGAAATCTTGATCCGTTGTCACTGTTCGCCGATCACATCGAACTCCGCCGCCGCACCAAAGATGTCCTCGACCAAGCTGCCGGTCGACCCGGGCACATTTTCAATCTTGGTCATGGCGTTCTCCAACAAACCCCGGTTGAAAACGTCCAAGCATTGGTTGAGATGGTACATGAGATCAGTAGCCGGTAGGGAATGAATGTGGAACCCACAGGACTGACCATCAACATTAAGTTGCTTAGAACTCTTGAATCGGAGAACAGTAAACATGCTGATAATAGTTAATCGACTGGGGCGAAGTCATATCGCTTTTCTAGCATTGTTCATGCTCTTTCAATTGCATACGGTCTCTAACTCTGCGGAGTATGCAAGCACATATTTCAACTCTGGTCATAATTCCTTCCGTCAGCATGAATATAACAAGGCGATCAAAGAATTCTCCAAAGCAATACAACTAGACTCTAAGCACGTGAAATCTTATATCTTTCGGGGCGATTCTTACGGAAGAATCGGCGAATTTGATAATGCGATAAAAGATTATACTGAAGCAATAAAACTCACACCCAAAGACCACGCAATCTACACAAAACGCGGTTCAGCTTGGAGTCAAAAACGAAAGTATGACAAAGCCCTAAGCGACTATTCCGAAGCAATAAAACTTAATCCTAAAAGTTCCGACGCGTATAATTCACGAGGCATTGCCTACAGTGGTAAAGGAGAATATGACAAAGCCATTAAAGCTTACACCACTGCAATTAGCCTGGACATTAAGAATTCTACCGCTTACAGTAATCGAGGAACTGCTTGGGGAAACAAAGGCAATTATGACAAAGCGATTGCTAATTATACTCTTGCAATGCTGTTCGACTGGAATAATGCACACGCCTGTAATAGTCGAGGTGTTGCTTACAAATTTAAGGGAGAATATAGCAAAGCAATCCGGGACTATAAAAAGGCAGCCCAAATTGATCCAGAAAACAAGTGGATTTACGACCAGCATGCATGGTTACTAGCTACCTGTGTTGATGAAACCTACCGGAATGGCGAGAAAGCTGTTGAATTGGCAGAAAAATCTTGTCGTTTAACAGAGTGGAAGAATGCTAGATTTATTAGCACATTGTCAGCCGCTTATGCTGAAGCGGGAAATTTTGAACAAGCTGTTAAGCATGAAGAAAGAGCAATTAATCTAACTGAATTGGAAGAGGACAAATCAAAGTTCCAAACGCGGCTGACTTTCTACCAATCAGGAAAACCATTCCACGAAAAGACCCCGGATCAATCCGTTAAGAACAAAAACTCAGATGACTGAATGAGATTGCCTCTCAGGGTTGATTTCTTTCTAATCTTTGCCTCGCATTTACTTCTATCCGACAATTGTTTTCAATCTCATTTTCTTTCTCGTCACGCAATTGCAGACCTTCACGCGTGCCACTGGCATCTTGCCAGTGCGGAATTGCAAATTGACTTCACTCGTCAGCTATTATTTTGAATCGCAACGGTTCAACTTGTGTTAAAATTTTCAAGATCTCAAATAAAACCCGTAGCCGGATTCGTAAGAATACGGTTTTTCGCCCTGATTTTTCGGCATTGAGGGTTCTCTAAAGTCTCACGACTTCAGCTACGTTTGCTTCGTGCTTGTGATTGCTTTTACCTCATATTATTTCGCCCTTCTTAAACTTCGCTTCTTGTTTCGTTTTATCCGGTCTTCCCGGAAAAAAAAATGTGACGGCCGTCACTGTTGCTTTCGGCTGTAGAGTTTTTTACGCGCCGCCTGGAGCAACTTGCTTTTTGCTCGG
>NVWB01000376.1 GCA_002733575.1 Blastopirellula sp.
CATGAAAGTTGCCCAGGGGATAGGCGGGCTTGTTGGTGTCTCCCCAGAACCAATAGATTTTTCCACGATAGACCGCGTTGACGACACTATCGGAACCGAGCACTTGCGCGTTGAGTACCGGCTGTTTTGTTGGAGGAGAGTCACCAACCAATACGCTGTCTCGATAAATGCCGGCTCCGGTCATGCGATATAATCGCTGGGCAATGTTGGTGCGTTTGATTTTTAATTCGGCACTGCCACCCGGCGTGATTGCGATTCGTGTGCCGGCATAGCCAAACCCATCTTTCTTGAATTCGTACCCGTGGCTTTTGACAAAAAAGAAGACGCGGGTATTCATCAACCCAGGCTCATGGAAGGCAACAACTCCGGCAGAGTCTGTATAGAGCCGGATGTTATTCACCGTTTTCAATTCCACCAGCGGCACACCCCGGCCTGTCTCTTGATCGACGACTTTGATCTTGAAGTAGTCTTCAGTCTCTGGTGCCGCAGTCAACGATATTGAAACAAGAAAAATCGGTATCAAACTAGACATGATTGGAATTCCCAAGCGAAGGCGTGCAACATTTTGGTAGTGAAGTGTGAAGCCTCATTGTAGCTTGCACCAAAGGTGGATTCCTGCGTTGGATGAAAGAAACACTCGAATACCGACACTTTTTTCGAGCCACCGGGTTGAATAGATCACAGGCTTAGAGGTTAACGCGGTTTCCATTTGATAATCTCAACCCGAAGCGTAAGCGAGGAAGAAGCGCAATTAAACTTCCTCCTCGCTTACGCTTCGGGTTGAGATTGGGGAAAAATACTCATACGATTGAATTTACACTTCTGTGGTAAACTGTCACAATGAACTTTTCATGTTGTTACTAACCAAAGCACATCGGACCCATTCAATGTCAAATAATATTCACTTGCTGGTCCTTCTGACACTGGCAATCAGCTTATCAACCGCAGAGGCCCAGCGTCCGCCGTTTGGTTTTCCTCCGTTTGGTGGTCCGCCGCCGATGCGTTATCACAAGATTATCAAGGCACAGCCGCTAAGACCAATTCCGGCAAATTCCACCGCGCCAGGCAAACCGGAAGTTTCGATTGAACTCAACGGAGGCAAACGTCACGTTCACTCCAACGGAATTCCACAGCATAAAATCGGCAAGTTTCCCACGCGACACAACCCGAATAGTGTGCGACCGCAAAATTACAATGTTGATCTAAACGGCAACCCGAAACCTGCGAAAGAGATCACCTCGATTAATCGCCATGACCAGCCAGGCCCGCCGAACATGCCGTTTGGTTTTGCAGTGAACGGAATCTTTTTCGAGCCAGGGACCGCAGAGTTCTGGCACGGAGATCGAAAACTAGGTTGGAACTACGAAGCCCTGGGCGGAGCCGTTCCATTAGGCATCGATGAAAACTTCGGCCACGTGCAACCGAACGGGGCGTATCACTATCATGGGCTGCCGACCGGATTGCTCAAACGATTGGGTTTGACCGAAGAGAAACATTCGCCGCTAGTCGGCTGGGCTTCCGATGGCTATCCGATCTATGCTCGTTACGGATACAAAAACCCGAAAGATGCCAGTTCTGAAATTGTGGAATTCCAATCAAGCTACCAATTGAAAAAAGGAACTCGTCCTTCCGGCAGACAAGGGCCAGGCGGAAAATACGATGGGGCGTTTGCACGAGACTATGAGTATGTGGCCGAACTGAGTGAGCTTGATGAGTGCAGCGGCCGATTCACGGTGACGCCTGAATTCCCAGAAGGAACGTACGCTTATTTTCTGACCGAGAACTGGCCAGTGATTCCACGTGCCTTTCGAGGTGAAGCGGTAAATATCAAAATGCACCAGCGCCCTGGCGGTCGACGGTAAGTCGCATATTAGGCTTTTTGCCCTTTAAACCGATTGTAAGGGTGCGTCTGGCATCCCTGTTTCTGATTCCTTGCAATAGTTGCTTAAATAATACGCATAGCGTGAAGACTGATTATTGACAATGCAGTCTAAGCCTTTTAGTATGAATGGGTTGTTGATTTTAATCATGGCCCTGGCTTGCGTAAAAAAAAGGCAATTCTTTGTCGCAATCAAATCCCGCGTCTCGATCTAGCCCTGCCCAAAGTGGAGTTTTCTCTACTGGCACCGATGCCCGCGTTGAAAAATTTACTGAAAGCATCAGTTTTGATCGCCGGTTGTACGCGCACGATATCCAAGGCTCCATCGGTCATGCACAAATGCTCGCAGATGTTGGCGTGTTGACCGCGGATGAAGCGAATCAAATCGAGGCAACACTCAACGAGATCTTAAAAGAAATTGAAAGTGGACAATTCCCGTTCCGTGAGGATCTGGAAGATGTTCATATGAATATCGAAAAGGCGCTGGTCGATCGACTCGGCGATATCGGTCGCAAGCTCCACACCGGACGTAGCCGTAACGATCAAATCGCAACCGACACACGCATGTGGGTTCGTGATGCAATCGACCATATCGACACGTTGTTGGTTGACTTACAAAAGTCATTTGTTGGTCGTTGCAAACAAGACGCTGATACCATCTTGCCGGCCTACACACACATGCAACGCGCACAGCCTGTGTTGGCCCCGCATTACTGGCTGGCCTATACCGAAAAGTTAGAACGAGATCGTCAACGCTTGGCCGATTGCCGAAAGCGTGTCAACATTTGCAGCTTGGGCACCGCCGCACTGGCAGGCACCACGATTCCAATTGACCGAGAAAACGTGGCCAAACGGCTAGGTTTTGAGGGTGTTGCTGCCAATAGCCTTGATGTTTCGAGCGACCGAGATTACATCGTTGAGTTCGCTTTTTGTTTAACGATGATCGCCGAGCATTTAAGTACTTGGGCCGATGAATGGGTTTTGTGGTCGACGGTTGAATATGATTTTATTCAGATCGAGCAACAATTCTGTACTGGCTCGTCAATCATGCCGCAAAAAATCAACCCCGATGTGTGTGAGTTAATTCGCGGTAAGTCAGCGCGGACGATTGGCAATTTGCAAAGCTTATTGGTGCTGATCAAAGGGCTTCCGCTGGCATACAACCGTGACCTTCAAGAAGACAAAGAGCCGCTGTTTGATTCGTTTGATACCGTCGCCGCTTGCTTGGAATTGGCTGCTCCGATTGTCGCCGGCGCCACGTTAAATGTGGAAACGATCAACTCTCGGCTTGATCGTGGCTTCCTTGATGCGACCACTTTGATGGAATTTTTGATCAAACAAGGGACTCCCCAGCGGACGGCCCATCATCAGATTGGGTCGCTTGTAGCACTGGCCATGAAGCGAAAATGCCGGTTATGCGACCTAGAACTAGCTGATTTTCAAGCAGAAAACTCAATTTTATCAGAAAATGTGTACGAAATCCTGGGCGTCGACAAGGCAGTCGCCGCTTTTCAAAGTTATGGATCAACTTCCCCTTTAGAAGTGGAAAAACAAGTCACTCGTTGGAAAAAGCAACTAAACTTGAATTAAGCGACATTCAAGGAAGCTTGTCGGAGAAACGAAGGATCAATAGCCAGTTCAGCAAATGCTTCCTCAAAGCATTAGTCACCCCAGGTGCAGCTACTGGTTATCGAGGACCGATTCACCAACCCTACGAGATACACCGAGATTACCCATGGTCCGATATTTTCAAAAACTAATTACGCTGTCGCTGACCTGCTTGATGTTTAGCACCGGTTTTAGCCAAGCTCCAACGGCATCGGATATCGACGCCGACCCTGTTGAAGAAGCGAAGCCGATTGTTGACTCAACCGCGGTGCTGGTCATCAAAGAGTCGAACCCTCAAACGGCTGCCGAAATTGTAAGAGCGGCCGAGTTGCTGATTGACCTAGGTCGAGAGGATCTTGCACTCGTTTACCTACAACAATTAATTGTCAACGCACCGGATGCCGATAGCTGGGTCGCTGCCCATAAAAAATATGGCAGTGGAATTTTCATTCGCTTTCAAACCCTTGAATCACTTCAGCCAACCGGCACTGAAGTTGCACAGATCGCACTCAAGGCCATCTCTGACTATGCACACAATACCAAACGTATCGATGGGTTGATTCAACAATTGGCCAGTGATGTCGTTTTGGAACGCCAAAAAGCAAAAGCAGAATTGAAGCGAGCCCAACAGTTCGCGGTGAATCCTTTGCTCAAAGCTTTGGGCGATCCTGCACAAGCGGACCAGTATGCAACCATCAATAATATATTGGTTGCACTGGGCGAATACTCGGAAGCCCCACTGCTGGCCGCTCTCGATACCGAGAACGATGCACAGAAGGCAAACGTGATTCGCCTGTTGACTGAATTACGATCACGCTCGGCAGTGAGTTTGCTGGTTGGTCCTGTTGTGTCAGAAGATTCGAGTGACGAAGTAAAAAAAGCGGCAGCGGCAGCCCTGGTTGAACTCATCGGCAGCGTTCCGTCGAACAACGAAGTTCAAGCCTATCTCTTGAAACGCATCGAAGCATACACGGCCGGAACTCCGATGCTCGAAGAAGATGACGAAGGCATGGTTACCTTGTGGACTTGGGATAAGCAAACGCAACAAGCGGTCGAGAATAACATTCGCTCGGAAGATGCTTCGATGTTAGTTGCAGCACGCCTAGCCGATGATTTATATCAACTCGATCCTACCAACGCCGAATACCGACGACTCTACTTGATGACCGCTTTGCAGTCGGTCAAATATCTCGGTGGGATTGATCAATCGATTATTGATACCCCAGAGGCCAAAATCGCTTTGAGTTTAGGGTATGAATATATCGAAGACATTCTCAGCTACACCATGAGAAAACCCAATTTTCTGGCAGCAACCTTGGCCGCTTGTGAACTGTTGGGCACAGCTGACACTTCGATCTTAGAAGGAATTGGCGGTCAGCCACGGCCCTTGGCACGTGCCTTGAATCATGGTCACTATTTAGTGCGTGTCGCTGCGGCAGATTCCATTGTGAAAATTGATCCACAGCAGCCTTACCCTGGTTCGTCTGCCTTGAGTGAAACCTTGGTTTACATGGCGTCAGCCACTGGCAAACGCGTAGTGGTAATCGGTGAGCCTCATCTAGAGCGTGCCGAGACATTAGCCGCTTTATTCTATGAACTAGGTTTTTCCCCAATTGTAACTCGTGGCAGCCGTCCTCTCTTTCAAGCAGCCTATTCAACCGCCGATGTCGAAATGATCTTGTTTAGCGATGGAGTCGACTACCCGGTGGCGCTTGAAACACTACAAATTCTGCGTCGAGATCGTCGTACCGCTGATCTACCCATTGGGCTGCTTTCGCGTATCGAAAACCTAGATCGTTTTGAGTTGCGTACCAGTGATGATCATTTAACGCGACCCATGGTTCGTCCGTATGACACCGCTGGTTTGACGATTAGAATCCAACAACTTCTGAAATCACAAGGTCGCTATCTTGTGTCTGCTGCAACGCGTAAGGCGAATGCTGAAAATGCCATGCGTGCTTTAGCCGCATTTTCTGCCGATCAAGACAAGTATGGTTTTTATCGATTACTTGAGCATGCAGATGATTTGCTGCCGATGTTGCAACACCCTGAATCGACTGTGCTGGCCGCTTCGCTCGCTGGTCAACTGGCAACACCCGATGCTCAATTGGCGCTCGTCAATTTGGCCAGTGAATCAGGTCGCTTACTCGAACATCGCCAGGCCTGTGTTTCGGCTTTTCAAACGGCCGTCAGAAAACGTGGCCTGATGTTGACCAAAGCCAACGTGATGAAACAATACACACGCTATAACGCAAGCGAAACCTTAGACAAAGATTCGCAAAAAATCCTTTCTGATATCCTGGATGCCATCGAAAAACCAACTCAAAAAGTTCGATTGGATCAGCCAGCTCTCACGGAGTAGAGCAGGCGGGATATTTATCACCGCACGGAACACGGACACGTATTACTCGATGGGCAGTTATGACCAAGAGCCACCAGTTGCCGGATTGATCGGCACCAGCGCAGCAATGCAAGAAGTGTATTGCCTCACGCGCAAAGTGGCACAAAGCAATGCCTCGGTATTGCTGCTGGGTGATACAGGCACTGGCAAAGAAATGATCGCCAATGCCGTGCATCAATTGAGTCCTCGAGCAGGCGGGCCCTTCGTCAAAGTCAATTGTGGTGCCCTGAGCGAGAATCTTCTCGAAAGCGAACTCTTCGGCCACATGCGGGGCGCGTTTACTGGTGCCGTGGCCAATCGGACTGGCCGGTTCGAAGCGGCCCATGGCGGCACCATTTTTCTTGATGAAATCAACTCCACTTCCATGCATCTGCAAGTCAAATTGCTGCGTGTGTTGCAGGAACGTGAGTTTGAGCGGGTCGGCGATACCAACACAATCAGCGTTGACACGCGAGTGATCGCCGCCAGCAACCGGCATTTGCTAGACGAGGTCGAAGCCGAACGATTTCGGGAAGACTTGTATTGGCGGCTGAATGTTGTGCCAATCCGCATTCCCCCGCTCTGTGAACGCCGCGAAGACATTCCAGCCCTGGTCGCCCATTTTCTGAACATCTACAGCGAAGCCAACGAACGCCACGTGGTCCATATTCAGCCAGAAGCGATGACAGCCATGCAAGATCATCACTGGCCAGGCAACGTGCGAGAGCTTCAAAACTATGTTGAACGGGCCGTGGTAATGTCCGAGAGCGATGAACTGACGCTTGACTTAATGCCTGCCGAACTGCGTGGCGAAAAAACACGCAAATCCGTAACGGCACTCAAAGGGGCCGATCTAGAAACCTTGACCCATGAAGTCGTGCAACAAGGGCTCAACGAAGCCGGCGATTCGGCCGACGACCTCCACGTCCAAGTGGTGAACCGAGTCGAGAAAGAATTGATCTCGCAAGTCATGGCGGCCTGCAACAACGTCCAAACCAAAGCCGCCACCAAACTCGGCATCAACCGCAACACGCTGCACAAAAAAATGAAAGAGTATGGACTAGATAGCTAAAGCCAAGTCCTTGCCCACATCACAAATCATCGCAGCTGCATTTCCAGCTACCCTATCGAGGTTTTTTACCACGAAATGCGAGAACGATTCTTGTTGAATTATCATTCCGCAATATTAACCCGAAGCGTAAGCGAGGACGAAGTGCAACTGAGGTTCTTTCACGCTCATCACTCGGCGAAATCAGTTGTCTTTTGCATCACTCACAGAACATTTTCGACAGGATGTACATGATTAACAGGATAAAATATGAACTCACTCTATCTTGTTCATCATGTACATCCTGTCTCGAATTTCTGTCGTTAAATCTTTTTGCACTTCCTCCTCGCTTACGCTTCGGGTTGTGATTGTTTAAATTAAATCCTACTTTCTCGTCGATTCATGTTACGTTTTATCCGGTCATCCCGGAGTTAAAAAATCCGGTCTTCCCGGCATTGAAAAAGAAAAAATGTGACGGCCGTCACTGTTGCTTTCGGCTGTAGAGTTTTTTACGCGCCGCCTGGAGCAACTTGCTTTTTGCTCGGTTATTCATTTTTGGTTTT